>CALLLO010000111.1 GCA_938082985.1 uncultured Candidatus Marinamargulisbacteria bacterium
AATTTTTTAATGCTTTTTTTTTCTGTATAAGACCACGGTATATTAATGTCGTGAGGGGTGTACAGTAAACAATTGTGATTGAGTAGGTCTCGTGGATGTTTTAAAGGCTCGTTACTTTTTAAGTAGTCTTTCGAACTTACAAATATAAGTCGTCTTTGGCCTATTATTGTTTTTTTTAGAGTGTCCTTTGGCGACCAGTTTTCTCCAACCCTTATAGCCATGTCGATATCTCTGTCTAATAGATTGTGATACGTGTTTGCGACATGTAATTTTATAGATACTTTAGGGTGGAGTTTAAGAAATTTACTTATGAGGGTGTAAAAAACGTTTGGCCAAAAGATGGGGATGGCAATATTGAGATCTCCGCAAATTTCGTGGGCGGTATTTTTGAATTTATTTTCAATATAATGCGCTTGGCCTACAATTGTTTTTGCGTATTTGAAGAGTTCTTTTCCTTTTTCTGTGATAACTATATTTTTTGCATTTCTATGTAACAACGTGTTGTTGAGATGTTTTTCTAGGTCCGAAACTATTCTACTTATTGACGGTTGTGATAGGTGTAACGCTTTAGCAGCTTTACTAAAGCTTTTAGTTTCTACAACCATAATAAAAGTTTCGTAACTTTGAATCGTGTCCATATATTTTATTTATAAATACAAATGATCCAAAAGTCAAATTTGAATATGTTTTACAAATAATAGAAAATATAAAAATGTATAAAAATTCATTTCGGCATTATTTGCAAAATAGAGTCAAATCTGTAGCTACTTCTATTGTTTCGGATGGATTTTTAGGCGCCCATTTAAATTTTACTGAAGAAGAGATTGTGGGAACATATGGGGTACATGTTGGGGGTCCTAAGATAAGTAAAAAAATACAAGCCGTGTATCTAGAAAACCTTATAGGGCAGATTGATTTGGTATATGGTAAAGGGACATTTGTGCCAGTTGGTGATATTAAGACCTGTTTTAGACCTTGTTGGGGAGACAACGTTTCTCGTTCCTATTTTTCTAGTTTAGGGCGTATAACGGAAGACTTGGCGTATCTTTCTCCCTATAAATATTGTTCGGGATTGGCTCAGTCTGGCTGGACAATGGCGGGGTATGAAGCCTGGGAAAATATTAGGTATGTATGTGACCGATTAGTATATTTACAAGCGAAATCGGCTAGAGGCATAACGATTTCATTAATTGGGAACGGGCCTGCTCAACAACTTTTTTTGGGTTTATTTAATGCTAAAAATAATATGTTAAAAGGTGTTGATTTTGACAATGTGTCTGTGATCCATATCTATGATGATAAAAGCGCTCCAAACGCCCACAGTTCTTCGGCTGCTTTGTTTCATATTCATTTAGGTGGTGAAAAGTATGTGAATCCTATTTTAAGTTATTCTTTAATGAAGACGGTTTTGTTGGGGAGGTCTCCACTTTCAACGGATTGGAGTAAGTCGGCTTTTTTATATTGCTTAGATTATTTAAAAAAATCATTTTTTAATAAAATAAGTGTTGTTGAAAAAAATAGACGTGTAGTTGTGTCGATGGAGACTTGGGATACGTATTTTGAAACCTGTAAATCCCTCGGTTTGGAGAGTGGTTTTGATGTCAGTGGTTATGCGTGTGTATGCGATAGCTCAGACAAAAAAAGTTTGGATTGGATTTATAATGTAGCCAAAGAAAGAGGCGAAAAGGGGTATCGGAGACTGCATCCTCAAGAAGCTAAATTTCTTTTATGTTCTCATAAATCTATGAGAAATATAACGGCAGTGCTGTTTGAAAGTTCGAGTTTGTCACCCCAGGTTAAAGCTCGAAATGGACAGTTAAATAGAGCTCAATTCAGGGAGTCGATACGTAAAGTTCGGGAGCATCATGGTCTTTGTTTTACTGAGATACAAGATTTAGTTTCTAAAGTTGAGATAGGGAGTGATAAGACGCTTTTATTTTTGAAAAATGGAGATAAAATTGAATCAGATATCACACTTGCGATGCCGGGAATTTCTTCTATCTCAGGTTCGCCGTTTAAAGCACCTTTTTCTTTGGGTGGAATAAGTATGCGGTTTAAAAAGTCTGGCGAGTAGCTATCTTCCCTGAAGCGGTTGCACGTGGGGTGGTAGTATAAACGCGTCGTAATGACCAACCTTTTTAGGTGCTGAGAGATGTATAGTCGGGAGCGTTGTTTCTTTTTCAGTTGCATTATAAGAATCCTCAGTTCCTGAGATATGTAGGTTAAGGTTTACCTTTAATTCTTGAGCTAACAAGAAAAGGTCCTGAGTGGAGGCCCAAAAGAGAGGTGCGTCACTAGGTTTACTTCCTTGTAGCTCTTGTGCAGTCGCCCATTGTGGGTGTTTTTTTGCGATTCTTTGTAGGTGAGAGACCCCGTCTAACTGTAGTTTTTGAGGGTTGCCTTTGTTTTCTTTTACAAAGGCGACTAGTTTTGAATCAGGGATTTTTTCTAAGTCTTTTTCTGGTAAGCGGGCTAGGCTGAGCAATATTGAATTAGGTCCGCAATACCCGTTCGGAAGACTGTGTATTATTGTTTCTGTAGGGGTAGTCGGAAGGCTGGCCTGTATGCCCGCTAAAATATCCTTTTGTTCCTGTACATTTATAGTCTCAAGATTAACAAAGAATCCGGTTATAACTGTATCTTCAGGTTTTCTTTGGCCTAAGGTTTCAATGGAGTCTCGTAGCGTCGCCCTTATTGTCTCGATTAGAGTAGTCGGTGTATCTGTCGAGGGTATATTTTGTGCAAAAAACAAAGCGACTTCTTCTGCTTGAAGAGCCTTAGCAATAGCTTCATCGTTAGAGGTTTGTGGTGTGATCTGGGTTATTTGAATGGTTAGGGGAGGGCTTGTTGGTGGCGCTGTATGTTTAGTCTCTGTCGGGGTCAAGCCAAGTATCTTTACAGCTACCTTGTTTCGCATAAGTATCGTTAGCTCTGGTTGTGTGAAAAATTCTTCTGCTTTTTGTCCTGGGTTGTCTAAATACTTATTTACCAAGACCTCTACGGTGTTTTGTTCCGGTGGTTTTACTTGTTTATCGATATGGCTTGCAATATTGCTTGTTCTATTTTGATTAATGCTCATTCCCATAATGTAATCCCCTTTTAACGTGTCTATTATCATGTCTTTCTCACCTGTTTATCGTATGGTTGTCTCTACTTATTGTACTTAAATTCTCTGGTATGGTTTTTGTTGTTGGTTTTGAAACAATTTTATCCATAGTTTCTTTTTATAGTGAAATGCTATAATCGCTCCATGTCCATAGATAAAAAGGACCTGGAGCATGTCTTAAAACTCGCCCATCTTGACATACCCGATTCTGAAAAAGAAGAGTTTTTGCCACAGTTGCAACGCACCTTTTCTTTTATGAAAGCGATGGATTCCCTGCCTTTAGAGGGGGTAGAACCTTCCGCTTATGCCAACAATCAAGCTCAATTCTTAAGAGAAGATACACCCGAAAATCAAGCGGATCTTTACATGGAAAAAAACGCACCAGACTGGGACCAAGGTTGTTTTTCCGTTCCTCAAATCCTAAGTGGAGGCGAATCATGAGTGTTAAAGAGTTATCGAGCAAACTAAAAAATAGAGAACTTAAAGCTGTCGACCTAGCTATGGCTACGTTTTCTAAAATAGAAGCTACAGAATCTGACCTTCATAGTTTTATATCCTTAAGAAAAGAAGCGGCTTTGCTTCAGGCTGACTCTATAGACGCCAAGCTAGACAAAGGGGAAGAACTTTCTCCTCTTGCTGGCATACCGATTACAATTAAAGATAATATGAATTTACGAGGTGAAAAAACGACTTGCGCGTCTAAAATGTTAGAAAACTTTGTTTCTCCTTTTACATCCACCGCAGTTCAGAATCTTATGGATGCGGGTATGGTTGTTGTTGGGAAAGCGAATATGGACGAGTTTGCAATGGGCTCCTCTACTGAAAATTCGGCCTTTGGCCCAAGTAAAAACCCGTGGGATCTAACTCGTGTTCCCGGTGGGTCCTCCGGTGGGTCGGCCTCTGCTATTGCCGCTGGCCAGGTGCCTGTTTCTTTAGGCTCAGATACGGGTGGTTCTATCCGCCAGCCAGCCGCTTTTTGTGGTATTTCCGGATTCAAACCGTCGTACGGACGTGTATCACGCTATGGTTTAGTGGCTTTCGCTTCGTCTTTAGACCAGATTGGCCCCTTTGGTCGTTCGGTTGAAGATATTGCGTATGTGACTGAAGGACTTTGTTCTCATGACGTTCATGACGCTACCTCTGTACCAGCCCCTGCACCTCAGTTGGTATCCGCGTTAACTAAAGATGTTAGGGGGTTACGTATAGCCATTCCTAAAGAGTTGTTTTCTGATGAAATCGACGACGGCGTGAAAGGCCCTGTTTATGCTGCATTAGATGTTTTAAAAGCTAAAGGTGCCATAGTTGAAGAAGTGTCTATGCAAGCCTTAGTGGCGTCTATTGCGACCTACTATATCGTGGCTCCAGCAGAAGCTTCAGCGAACCTTGCTCGTTTCGACGGTGTTCGCTATACAAGCCGTATAAAAGACGCTGCAAACCTTACTGAGATGTTCACAAAAACGAGAGGCCAATTTTTTGGTAAAGAAGTAAAGAGACGTATTATATTAGGCACCTACGCGCTAAGTTCTGGTTACTACGACGCGTATTATATAAAAGCTCAAAAAGCGAGGACGTTAATTAAACAAAGTTTCGATCGTGTGTTTGCTAACTTCGATGTTGTTATCTCACCAACCACTCCGTCAGCCGCCTTTAAATTTGGCGAGCATGCCAATTCTCCTGACAAAATGTATATTGCTGATTTGTGTACCATTCCTGCCAACATGGCGGGGCTACCTGCTCTTTCCGTTCCCTGTGGTTTTGACAATGGCATGCCTGTTGGTCTTCAAATCATTGGAAAATCTTTTGATGAAGCGACCGTTCTTAGAGTGGGAGATGCCTATCAAGCATTTACAGATTTCCACTTAGCAAAACCGGAGGCATACGCATGACAGAATTTGAAGTAGTCATAGGAATAGAAGTTCATGCCCAATTAAAAACGAAGACCAAATTGTTTTCCACAGCGGCCAACAACTTCGGCGACGATGTGAACACCAACGTCACACCCGTGTGTTTAGGTATGCCAGGCGCCTTACCTGTTCTTAATAAAAAGGCGGTTGAATTTGCGATTACGGCTGGTTTAGCACTAGATTGTGAGATTAACCTCACGTCTGTGTTTTCACGAAAAAATTATTTTTACCCTGACCTTCCTAAAGGCTACCAAATTAGCCAATTCGACCTTCCGATATGTGGATTGGGTCACTTAGATATCGACGTTGACGGTGTGACTAAGCGTATAGGAATCACGCGTATTCACATGGAAGAAGATGCTGGAAAGCTTTTACACCAAGGTGCAGACGGTATCGCTGGTTCTACACACAGTTTGGTAGACCTTAACCGAGCAGGAACACCTCTAATAGAGATCGTATCAGAGCCAGACATGCGTTCTGCCTCGGAAGCAAAAGCGTATATGGTAGCCCTACGAGAAATCGTTCAACATATGGGTGTCTGCGATGGAAACATGGACCAAGGCTCTATGCGCGCCGACGCTAATGTGTCCATTCGTCCGGTTGGTCAAAAAGAGTTTGGTACGCGAGCAGAAGTTAAAAACCTCAATTCCTTTAGAAGTTTAGAACGCGCCATAAATGTGGAAGTAAAACGGCAAAAAGCCCTCATCCTTTCGGGTGGTACTGTCATTCAAGAAACACGTAACTACGACGACGCAACGCAGTCCACAACGTCTCTTAGAGGCAAGGCAGACGCGCATGATTATCGATATTTCCCAGAACCAGACCTCCCACCCCTAATCGTCACTCAAGACTGGTTTAAAACGATTAAAGAGGCTTTGCCGGAACATCCTGTAGCAAAGCGTGAGCGTTACGCGAGTGAGCTTGGTTTAAGTCAATTTGAGATAAAAGTGCTTATGGGCGATATCGAAACGGACACATATTTCAACGCTGCGATTTTAGTGAACACAGAGATTGCGCCTAAAGAGATATGTAAATGGGTCGTTGGTGACATTAACGCTTTGCTTAAAGAGACGGAGTCTTCTTTTTCTAAAACGAAACTGAGCTCTGCGCATTTAGCAGAGATGGTCGACCTTATCTTAAAAGGCACGATTTCTGGGAAGATGGCTAAAGATATGATTGGAAAGATGGCAGAAACAGGTGACGCTCCAGCTAAATTGGTGGACTCTATGGGAGGCGCGCAGATCTCAGATGAAGGGGCTTTGTTGGAAGCAGTTAAGGCTGTTTTGGATGCTAATTTGGATGTTATCGAAAAAATTAAGAATGGCAAGAAACAGGCGGCGGGGTTTCTTATGGGCCAAGTGATGAAAGCGACTAAGGGTAAAGCGAAGCCTGACTTGGTGAGTAAATTAATTTTTGAGGAAGTCAAAAAAAGATAGGCTCTCGAAGGGGTGGCGGGTGTTACATATCTAAAAAATACAAAAGCCTCTCATTAATAGCCTCGGCCAATTCATCTACCCCATACCTCACCGCCTGCTCTCTATCTATTGGCAGATTAATATCTAACAGAGCTTCATAACTAGGAGGGAAGTCAATTCCATATACAATCACCGGTTCATCCCAATACAGTTCTTCACTTTTATAAGAATGTGCCGATTCTGTGACTTTTTTGAGTGTAAACTCTCTAAAAACTTTCTCATTTTCAATAAGCTGAATCGTCACTGTATACGTCACCTCATAGCGGGTAGTATAGATAGGATATTCAAAATAGGCTGTCCCCCATCGTCTCAAACCCCCGTCGTCATATTCGTAACTTAACTGGTCTGTTTTTAATGTTTTCTCAGGGCTAAAGGCGTTGTCATAGTCCACCGCCGAAAGGATACCTCTCAGTGTAATATTACGAGTAATTGCAGGATCCTCTTGTCCGGATGCGGATAAGGTATCGAGCTTGTTATCGTGTAGTCGCTTCACGAGCGCATCTTGTAGGAGTTCTGTCACATCTAGACCTTGAAGTCTCGGACTCGTTTTTAAGATATTTTTATGGAGGGCTTGTTTATTAAAAATCGCTCTAATTTCGTTTCTTAAAACGTCAGGTATCGTCTGGCTCTCCGTAAACAAGGGTGTGAGCACAACATGAATCTTAGATGCATTGAGAGCCTTTTCAATAAAAGCTTTAGCTCCTGGATGCACAGGATTATAAGCCAAGACCTTACGGTAATGCATGATGCTTTTTTTATACTCTTTTTTACGAAAGGCTTCAGAAGCTAAGCTTTCTTGGTCAGCCAAAAAACTACGTTCAAGTGTATCTATAAGCTCTTTTGTTTCACTAAGTGTGTTTTCTAAAGCGGGTATGATCACCGGTATATGTTGGATACCTATGAGGGCATCTTCTAGTTCAATAAGGTAGTTTAGACCAGATTCTGTTTGCTGGTAGTGGTTTAATTTTACCCCTTTTGTGTACGCATCTTTGACTACTTTATTTCCATATTGGTGTAAAAAACTTTCTATTTTATTTTGAAACCGTTCCGTTCGGTAGCCTTCCACTGCCGTTTGGAGTGTTTTTAAATAATGTCCGGCATAAAAATAAACTTCCAGTTTTTCATAGTCATTCGCGCAGCCCGACACGAGCAGGAAAAGTAGTATAAGGAGCGTTTTTGTTAGTTTTTGACAGGCACCTGTGACGTTCATAGTGTCATTGTAGCTAAGAATATAATAACTATCCATTTTTGAATTTGATTTTTTTCGCTATACTAGTGATATGACACACGCAGCCAAAATAGTACAATTCTCAGATGATGCCAAAACACTCCCCGACGGCAGTAAGGTTATTTACGCCGAAAGTGACGACAAAATAGTACTTTATCACAAGATACCTTTCGAGAGGGGGCTTACCTATGTGTTCGATCGTAAAACCCAAGATATACTCGTTAATGGTAAGCCTGGCGACAATGCAGACAAACGAAAAATGATTAAGCTAGGGACCTATTTTTTAGAACATTCTTCTGAAGATGATCTTATTACTCTAGATATTCAGGCCAAGGGATAAGGATGGGCGTTAGTATCTCCAGATCTTCGGGGCCTCATTATAAGCCAGGGAACGCAGCTTCTTTACCTAAAGCCTTATCTTCAGCAGATTTAAAGTCAGTCCTTACAAGCTTAGGGATAGACCCTTCTAAGGTCGTATCTGTTCGGGAGCAAGCAGGTGGTCAGGTTACTGGACTGCGAGACATTCAGTCTCTTAATCCTATTGGACATCACACAGCGGAAGCTTTAAAGGCCTTAGGCTTTCTCAATGTAGAGGCGCTTCTTTCGCTTCAAGTAGCTGACGATATTACACGCATAAAAAATCGACTCGCTACTATTCAAACATCTCTCATTAAAAAAGCTGATTTTTCTGTACTCGCTTCTCTTATGGGCTTTGATTCAGACATTGAGGGGTTTGTTTTGGTAGAGTCCGATGGTGGGTTGCAGTTACTTGAGCGTGCCTTAGATGAGCTCGAAGAAGACTCCTTTATTTGAGCCACTTCACTAAGGTTTGTTCAACATCGTGTTGAATAGCCTTAATAATAGAGAGTTCCTGGTCAAAGGGGTCCACCAAAATACTTGTGCATCTCAACCAATTACCCACCACAATATCTGTTAATATTTGGTCGCCAATAAAGAGGCTTTCTTTGGCGGAGAGATTGTTTTTTTTCATAAACGCACGCGTACTAAAAGGGAGTGGTTTACATGCAAAATGAATACCGCTCACATTGACTTGTTTGCAGATTCTTTTAATTCGTCTATAGCTGCTGTTGTTAGATACTAAATAAAAAGCAAAGCCTATACTTTTTGCTTTTTCTACCCAATTAGCAAACTGTAAAGAAAGGTCTTTTCTACTACGAGGCAAGATCGTGTTGTCGACATCTATGAGGATGGTTCTAAGTCCTTCGTTATAGAGACTCTCTAGAGGGATATTTAAGACGGTTTTGTAGTGAAAATTAGGTAAGATGAGGTCTTGAAGTATGGTCTTATAAGAAGCGAGGCTCATGAGATGTGTTTGCTTAGTTTAGAGACTAAGTCGCGGATGGTCGTATCATGGACTCGAAAGCTTACAGGGTTGGCAATGAGATGCGCCGTCGATTCGAATACTGTGTCGATAACATGGAGCTTGTTTTCTTTTAGTGTCGCCCCCGTTGCGGTTAAATCACAGATAAGGTCGGACAAGCCTGTAATAGGCGCAAGCTCAATCGCTCCGTATAATTTAATAAAGTTGGCTTTTAGTCCTTTTTGCTTAAAATAGGCCTTCGCAGACCCAATAAATTTACTCGCAATCGTTAAGTTATGTGTTAGCTCAGAAACGTTTATTTTTTTAGGCCCCGCAATGACTAGTTTGCAATATCCAAACTTAAGATCTAAAAGCGTTAGAATAGTAGGCTTGTGTTCTAGCAGGATATCTTTTCCGGCCACGCCTAAGTCAGCCGCACCTTGTTCTACATATACGGGGACATCTGTTGGGCGTACGAGTAAGACTCTTAGCTTTCCGCTCAAGTCTGTTGTAAATAATTTCCGTGTTTTTGTTAGATCTTCGTCAAATTCATAGCCTTCTTTTTCAAGAAGCTTAATCGTTTCTTTTAGCAAATAACCTTTCGCTGCGGCAATCGTAATCATGATACTTGTCCTTGTAGTCGGTTTACATGTATAGCAAAGCCAACAGCTGGATTCGGTACCCCAAATTTTTCTAATAAATTATCGTAGCGACCACCTGAAGCGATGATTCGTTTTGTTTTTTTGTCGTAGGCTTCAAATATGATACCTGTGTAATAGTCGATATCTTTAACAAGGCCAAGGTTGAA
Source organism: uncultured Candidatus Marinamargulisbacteria bacterium (assembly GCA_938082985.1). Lineage (GTDB taxonomy): Bacteria > Margulisbacteria > Marinamargulisbacteria > CALLLO01 > CALLLO01. Next base: position 9,843 of record CALLLO010000111.1, read on the forward strand.
GGTAATATCTGCTGGAGATCCGTCGAGTAATGCAGCGACTTTTGTGAGTCGGGTATTATCTTTTACGAGGGTTTTGTCTCCACGTTTTGGGATCTCACCAAAGGTTAGGTAGTCACCGTTTAACAAGGCTTGGCGTTTGGTTTCGTCTAGGCCTTCTGTAAAACTAATATGACCAATGTCAATGCCAAAGTCTAGGTTTGAGATATTAGATAAGGCTTGGATACAGGCGTTTAAAACAGCCGCGTCAGCCTCAGCCGAATCGTCACCTATAATTTCAACACCCGCTTGAAATTGCTCCAAACCACCTTCGTAGTGAGAGGCCGATTGTCTGAAGACAGGGTCAGCGTAGGAAAGGTTTAAAGGGAATGTTTCATCTTTTAATCGGGTTGAGATAAGCCGTGCGATAGGTGCTGTGTGGTCGGGTCTCAGGATAAGAATATTGCCGGACGGATCTAAAAATTTTACAGCTTTATCTTTTAACGGGCCCAAGCCTTTCGCTAAGCTTTCGTAGTTTTCAATCGTTGGGGTTTTAATCTTTGAATAGCCTAAAGTATCGAAGGCTTTCATGATTTTTTTGACTGATTGCTGGTGCGCTTCCGTCTCGTCAATATTTAAATCTTGTATGCCCTCGGGCGTCAAATTCTCACTCATAATGCCGGTAAGTGTACCATATTTGGGACTGGTGGTCATATTTGCTGAAATGGGGTATTATTTCTGCTCCAAGGCTTCTTGGATTTTTCTCTTATGCGCGAGTGGTGGAATTGGTAGACACGCTAGATTTAGGATCTAGTGTCGTAAGACGTGGGGGTTCAAGTCCCTTCTCGCGCACCACCCCCTTTAAACTACACAATTACACGTCGCTTGTGTGTTTTTATCCTTGTAATTTATCTGCAATGTTTTGTCTGGCTTGGTTTAGATTTGAATCGCTGTAAGGTATAAGCGTTAGATTGAAATATTTTTTTGGAGTGTTGATGTCGAAGGCGGCTTCTCTCCGGGTGTCCATTTTGTTTGCGACTCTAAGTAGCAGGATTCTGCGGTTATTTTTACTAGTGCTTGTTCCGTATTTGAAGTAGGAATAGATATCATTATGGTAGGGTTTACAATTTCAAGTTCTTATTAATAATAAGTGAGCTGTATAGGTTGTATCAGCGCTTAGTAATATTTTGTGGGATATCCGATAGATAGGTGTTTACTGCTAGTGATCTAGCGGCTATCACAGGTAAGCCATCGTAAGTGATTGAATTTGCGACTGTTACTGGAGGGAGTTCAATTTCAATTGGGTTTGATGTTTGCCAGCGTCTTTGTGTTGCAGACTGTTTCTGAGGTCTCGTGAAATTAGTCCTGTTCGTTATGGGTCTTAACCTTAAATTTTCTTTTTTTCTTTTCTCTTATAAGGCATCGTTTTTTTAGAAAAAATTTCAGTATATAGCACCCCCACGCCCTCAATAGAAACATGTGAGGCTAAAAAATGAAACTTACCCATATTTTTCCATAAGAAAAAGGGTGTAAATGTTAAGAAAAAGTAAGAAATAGTTCTATGATTAAGGCGATTAAGAAGGCAGTCGAAATGTAGTAGAAAGTTTTAAGTTATCCAGATAAACAGAAGGTGGCTGCAGGGCATTTAAATTTTGGAGGATAATTTATCCGAAATTTTTTCGCTGGCGGCTTCAATTTGTTCGTTCGAGTGACGTATGAAGCTTAGTTGGCTATCTTCTTTTGGGGTATCAGAACCTAGTCTTAGTACAACAAAACGGTTTAAGCTGCTATATAGTAGGCCTACGCTTCCAACTACAATCAGCGCTACTGCTAAACCGCCTCCTGTGGCTACTGACCCAGCTACAATAGAGGTTATTCCTGCTAATGCTTTAATGGGGTAGTGTTTTATTGTACTTTTTTTCTCGGAAATAAAGGATACTTGACTGTCTAAGTACTTTACTAAAGAAATTTCTTGTTCTGGAGTTAGTATTTCTTGAGATATAGACGGATCTTTAATGGAAAGCTCTTTCAAAAATAAAAGGGCTTTCTCTTTTGAAGAAGCATTTTTCCAGTCCGATGATTTAATTTTATCCCCGGCTATAGTTTCAGGAATAGTATCCAGATAAGGGGTTACTTCTAGTGAAGGCGGTGTTGCTGGGTAAGCCTCTACTGGGGAGGCTTTGGGTAGGGGCGTGTTTTGTGGTCCTGGAGCTGGAGCTGCTATTGGATAAGGTTCCTGCGGGAATGAGCTTGTTGTAGAAATTTCGGCTGTATATGGAAGCGCGGGAGTCGTTCCTATCAATTGTATAGTAGTCCGTACCTCGGGTGAATAAATAGGAGTAGCGTTAGGGAGATGCTGGGGTTGTAGTTCTCTAGGGAGATGCTGGGGTTGTCGTTCTCGATCTGTGCGACGTGTTTGTGCGCTTGGACGCGAGTTTCTGGGATTTATTGGCATAGTAGTTAGTCCTTTATTTTTTATTATTATGGATATTCCCTGTTTATAGGGTTTTTAAACAGGTAG
>CALLLO010000112.1 GCA_938082985.1 uncultured Candidatus Marinamargulisbacteria bacterium
GATGAGAAGCTTTGTAAAGCTAAGGATTGTTAAAAACAAGATAGTATTAAGCCCTGAACAAAGAGATGCGTTTTTATCTTCACGTTCGTGGTTTTTGAAGCTGTTTAAGCTTGTTTGATCTCTTAAGTAACTAATCTAGAGAGTAGCCTCCCACTGTTGCCTTCCCCTCTCAACAAAGGTAAGATTACGCTCACTATGACAAAAACAAAACAAATTGAACAAACAAGAGAACGATGGCATTTGGCCTCTGTTGCTACAGACGACGTAAAAGCATTATCGGACGCACTTGGAATCGAATTTTTATTAGCTAAAATATTACTCGCCCGTAATATTGGAAATGGAGACAGCGAAGCTGTAAATCTATTCCTAAATCCACCTGAAGAATTAATTTCTGACTATTCGGGGGTCACATCAGCTGTCGAGCTTGAAAAAACGGTTGAACGTATCAGCCGTGCGATTAAAAAACGTGAGAAAATCGTGGTAAACGGTGACCCAGATGCGGATGGTATTAGTGGGGCCTGTGTACTCGTATCTGGACTCGAATTTTTAGGTGCGGATGTAAGCTACAACTTCCCAGTAAGATGTAGAGAAGGCCATGGTCTTCAAGTTCGTATTATCGACGAAGCTAAAGAAGCGGGCGCTACGCTTATTATTACTACCGATTGTGGGAGTAAAGATATCAGTGCCGCCGCTTATGCTAAAACGCAAGGGTTGGACGTTATCGTTACAGACCATCATATTTTGGGTAAAGAACTTCCAGATGTGTATGCTTTCGTAAACCCCAATATGGTAGAAGGCGATACGTACTTCAAAACACTAGCTGGAGCCGGTGTTTCTTATAAAGTTATGCTCGCTGTTTTTGATGAAATGGGGCAAGAACTTCCTCAATCACTTAATGAGTTTATGTTAGCCGTCTCTACACTTGGAACTTTGTCAGACAGAATGTCTCTGCTGAACCCGATGAACAGAGTGATGGTGTCTAAAGGTGTGGAGGCTATTAAAGGGACTCACTGGGAAGGTCTTAAAGCCATTAAGAAAGTATGCCGCGTCGACGACAAAAACCTGCGTCCTAGACAACTATCACGCTCTATCATCCCTCGCCTAAACGCGCCGGGACGTATTGGTGATCCTAGTAAGGGTATTCCGGATTCTACGCTTGTTGTGGATCTTCTTCTAACAGGTACAGGAGAAGCAAACGCAGCTAAAGCGGCGTCTTTATCTCAAATCTTCATGGATATTGTAAATCTCGAAAAAGAAAAGAAGAATGAACAAGAGAAAAGTGACCATGAGAAAAGTGAGATGCAGCGTGAAGCGCTATCTAGTGCGGCTAGTGTTGATGATATTAACGAACAACGTAAGTTCATGACGAACAAAATCGAAGAAGAAATCGAAGCCTTGGTTGAAGAGCAAGTAGATCTTACTAAAGAACATATTGTGATTGTTCAAGGAAAAAACTGGAACTCGGGTGTTATCGGGATCGATACAGATAGACTAAAAGAAAGACATTTGAGACCTGCGATTATTATCACAAAATATGATAATAACGATTACGTTAGAGGCTCTGTTAGAAGTATTCCTAATATCAATATGTATGACATCGTGGATAAAGCCAACGACTTATTTGAAGCGAAACATGGATGTCAGTTGTTTAAGATGGAAGTGATGTCGTCAGACGGTGACGCTCAGCTTGTTAATGCTTTTGGTGGTCACGCACAAGCCTGTGGGTTTAGCATGCATTATAAAGACGTGCCTGAGTTTATCGAACTTGTTCGTGAACAAGAAAAATTAATCGCAGAAGATAAATGGGGGTATCATTATGACATCATTGCTAAATTACCTATTTCACAAGTAGGACCCAAGCTTTTAAGTCAGTTAGATAAAATTGGTCCTTATGGCCAACGTTTTGAATTCCCTACTTTTTATCTTCAAGGGTGCCTACTGAGTACGGGCACTGCATTTGGAAACAAGTATCAAGAGTTTCACAAACCTCATGTTAATTTCAGAGTTATTGAAAACCAGAAGAAACAAGTCAATGTAGCTCCAAAAGAGTTTGAAGCTGTTGGATTTGGATTATGGGAGAAGTTTTGTGCGATGCGCTCAAACTTGGATCCTAATATGAAGTTTGATGTTATCTTCACTATTGAGCAAGATCAAAAAAGACGAGGACAACAAAGGGGTGTTAACATCCGTCTCAACGTTTTAGATATTCGTCAGTCGGGTGATAACGTAGATTCCTTCATGGAACCTGCCCAGTCAGAAGAAGATTAATTAAGGTTTAGATTGAACCTGTAAATGCTGGCGGTACGTTTCTGTAAAGATATGTCCGCCAGTTTTTTTATCTGCTACAAAGAAATAGTAAGGGGTAGTACTAGGGGCTAAAGACGCTTCAAAGGCCGCTTTGCCAGGGCTTGCGATAGACGATGGTGGGAAGCCTGAGTATTTATAGGTGTTGTAGGGGGAGTCAATTTTGAGATGTTTGTAGTACACACGTTTTTTGTGTATTTCCCCATGAGCATAGACTATCGTAGGGTCTGAGCCTAGTGGCATACGTTTTTGTAAGCGATTGTAAAAGACAGAGGAAATGAGTGGCATTTCACCGTTATTACCGGCTTCTTTCTGAATCATAGAGGCGACGGTTAAGACACGATGAAAATCAAAACGCTGTTTGGGTGAGCCTAGCTCTCCTTTATTTTGAGACCAAATAGGCATCATTACGCGCTTAAATTGGGTGAGCATGCTTCTCGTAATGGTTTCTTTACTCGACTGTGCTGCGATATAATAAGTGTCTGGAAATAAATAGCCTTCTATCGTTTCTACTGGGATATCCGCTAAAAATGGAAACTCTTTTTTAAAATAAGATTTAGCCTCATGGTGAGCAAAATCTGTGAAATCCTTACTATATAAAATCCCTTTTGCCTCTAATACATCACCTATTTCCCATATGCTCAAGCCTTCTCTAATTGTAATGCGCATAAGATTGGCACGTCCATTGTCACTTTTTAAGTGACTAATAATTTGAACAAGAGACTGTGATGGCTTAATAAGAAACCCTCCTGCTCGTAAGTCTTGGCTGGCGCCTGTTATGCGAGAGTAGTAATAAAATATGTGAGGGCTTCGTATAAGACCTTTCTTTTTTAGAAGCTCTCCGATTGTATAGCTTGAGGCCCCCTTCGGAATGTCTACAAGGATTGAGTCTCCGGATGATTGTGTTGGGATGCCAAGTTGATAGCTGACGAAAAGAACGCCTATTATCATGCTTGTAAGTAAACCAAATAGGCTCTGTTTTATCCATCTTTTCATAGTGGAAGGAAGTATAACATAATGCTACAATACGAGTCCAAATTGTAAGGACGATTAGCTCAGTTGGTTAGAGTGCTTGCTTGACATGCAAGAGGTCACAGGTTCGAATCCCGTATCGTCCACCAGTTTTTAAGAAGCCTCCTTGGGTCTCCCTAATATCCTTTTTCCCAGTTAATGAGTTGTTCTATCTTAAGTTCATATTCAGCGGAATAGGCTAAGAACTCTGCTAGTTGGCTACGGCTGACGTAGCTATTTTCGTCTTCGCCACTATCTTGGTAGTTGATGATACCTGCGTTACTTAATAGGAAAATGGTTTCAGATAGTGTGAGGGCCTGCTCAGGCTTGAATGTGCCATCAGGGAATGCAAAGATAAGCCCTGACTCTACAGCTGTTTGAATATAGGAGGCAAAGGGATGGTTGGCAGGGACGTCATTAAATAAATTAGTCGTCACTTCTGGGAGCGTGTCAGAATCACCTCCATTAGCGAGAACCATAAGTTTAGCTACATATTGTCTAGTAACAGGTTTGATGGGATAAAACTTCCCATCATCGTCACCGGTAAGGATACCTAATGTGGCTAGAAATTCGATTTCGCGTCGCCCTCGTACACGGTCATTAAGATCGGGGAATGTAGCGAGTCTTAAGATTCTCATAGAATAATCTACAATGGTTTCGTTTAAACCTTTGACGGAGAGGCGTACATTGTTTTTCCCAGGATCTAGGTCTATGGGAATAGCGAACTGTTGTGAGTTGTCTATATAGACAGGGTTGTCATTTATACTGAGGTTCAGGATCATATCTGATACACGGCCTAAAAACCGAATACTTGGCTTATAGTGTACATATTTATCTTGCGGGAATTCGACTGATGCGAAGAAGGGGTATTCGATAAAATTGGTGTCGTTACCCGCTTCATCTACGACGCGTAATTGGAGGTTGAACATATCTTTGGGTAGACGATCGGGGCTTAACTCTTCCGGTGTTTTAATTTCTGCAATCCAATGAGTAGGTTCGTCATGGAGTTGTGCTGTTTCAGGGACGGAGTCTATTTCTGACATGGATTTAGGGGTATCTTTGTAAAAGGTAAGAGGGGTATTGAGGATGGATGCTTCTATGAGGTCTAAATTTTCATTAGATTTAATTTTAATAACTAAGTAGTCGTTATCTGGCAAGACTTGCACCTCTAATTTTGGGGCCTGAGTATCGGAATAGATAACGATAGGATAGGATTCTAGTGACGTATCTTTGTCCAAGCTATATGAGCGAAGATAAATAAGATTCCGCCCTTCTTTTAGTGGGAAGTCCTTAATAGCCCATTTTCCATATTTATCAGAGACAACAGTTCTGGATAAGGATTGATTATTATAGAATCTAATCGCTGTGTTTCTCGGTCCTACGCCTTTGAGATTCATGTTTTGTTTATATGTAATTAAAAATTCTTCAGGTGGAGATAATATTCTAGGTGCCTTGGGGCGTGATTCTCCTAGTATTGAAAAAGAGACACTGTGGTTGGGCTCGGCTTCGAAGGGAGCGGCATTTTGGGAGTAATTATAATCTAAACGCAAACTAAAATCTCTATTTCCAAAGCCTATAGCGACACGTTCGAAAATAATGCCGGTACCAAGGTTTAAGCGTGTGAAATCTGATGAGCCACGTAGTACTAATGAATCTTGTAGATAATATTCTGCACCAAGTGTGAGCCCGTCTATGCCGTTGTGCCCATATAATGACACTTTTTCGTCTAAAATATCTGCGCGCAGGCCGGCGTAAAATTCAAAGGGGAGTAATCCTTCATTTCCAGTCTCTGAATGTTTCATTGGGGGGGCGAGTATATTTTGTATAGCGATACCTGCGTGTAGTTTGTCTATCAGTCCGTATTCGATATAGTGGGTACCTATTGCGCCTAAATCTAGACTGAAGGTACTAGCTGAAGCGTTGAGGGTGTAAAATTGTGTCATTTTCATAGAGCTTCCGATTGAGAGTGCATCAAAGCCATATAAATCATAAAACGTGGTGCCGGCACCTAAAGCTCCGACTCTATATCCACTGCTAAATGTGCTTATTGCTCTTGGGTTACCTTGTGCATCTAAGATTGTTTCGGGGATGCCGGATAAGCTTACTTCTCCGTATGAGAGTCCAAACATAATATGTTGCATCATAGTTTTGTTGTCCCGGATTGGGATACGAAGATCTAAGGGTAGTCCGATGTTGATGAGGGTGTAGTCAAATTCGTCAAGTAATTTCTTTGAACTCAGGGATAGGGGCATAGATTCCACATCGCCTAATGATGCTGGGTTTGCATACATGGCACCTATATCGCCTGCTATCACTGGGTTTGTAATGCCTAATGATGAGATTCTTGAACTTACCATTTGTGTTTGGGGATTGCTGATTGTACGTGAAATGCCTTGGGAGATACTAGGGACACATAAAAGTAATAATATTGTGACGATGTATCTCATAGTCAAAAGATAGATAGCTTGGTTACTTTATAATACTCATTACCGTTATTATCTTCAGCTATGACTTTGCATAGGTAGATGCCAGGCGCTAATGCACTGGTGTTAGCACCCAGTTCAAATTTATTAGAGCCGATAGTTGTTGCTTCTTGAGTATCTGTAAACACTTGTATTCCATTATGATCAAAAAGATACATGGTAACATTGCACGGTTGTGTGGTGAAGTAGCCTAAAATTAGTGCGCTCTCCCCCATTTTATATGGGTTTGGGTAAAATAAGACGTTGGAGAGTTCGACGCTGCTATTTATTTCGTAGGAAAACGTTGCTTGTGTGAGGGAGCTTACTCCATCATTAACATCGAGTTCTATTGTTCCATCTACAGCTCCGAGCTGTTCTATAGTTAAGATGCCGGTGGTTTCGTCGTAATAGTAGGTGCCTGAGGAGTTTTCATTGATGCTTGTACGTGTGAGGGTGTTTCCATTTAGACTAAGATACAAACTTGATTGGTTGATGTAACTCCCTTTATCTTTGAATGTAATAATTAAAGAATCCCCAGCTTTAAGTGCCATGCCTTGACTAAATGTATCTGTAGCTGTTCGCTTATATTCTACGCTAGCTATATAAGACGGAAATACCCAAGAATAATCATCATAAGCTGCCACAAGGCTGAGTTCGGGAGGATTTTTAACAGCGGAGGCATAACTTGTATTATTTCGATATCTAGATAATAAGATAGAGGCTGTTGCGGGGGTCATTTGGCCATCTACAGTATATTTAATAGAAGCGTCTAAATAACCAATACCTTCGGATTCTTGGCTTCTATGACGGATCTCAAATTCAAAGGTTTCACTGTTTCCTGCCGCAATATCATAGGGGTACTCAATCTCACTGCTGTCAGCGGGTTCAATATTAAATTCATAAGAGATATCACTCCCACCTAGGCTATCTAGATAGATACGTGGGTGGATACTTTCTATACTGAGAATTGAACTAGAATCGTTTGTAAACTCAAGGCTGACATTGAGAGTTGTTGTCGCTGCATCGTCAGGATTTGAGATGGATATATCGATAGTGTCAAAAAAGGCTCTATAGACAGCTACATTTGCAGAATCAACAGGTAAAGGGAGTTGGCCAACTAGTACGACTGATGTTGCTGCATCACTATCTGTTTCAATATCATTTATTTGAGCCTTTATGAGTTGGATACTAATTTGGTCCTCGTCAGTGAGATCTTCGTCTCGACCTTCGTCATTTTGACCTATGTTGTAAAGAAGGAGGAGCCGGTTTATTCCTGAGTTTAGATCTATGCCAAATATATCTATGCTAGTTGTCTCTAAAAAAGAGTCTGTAGAATTAATGAATTCATCAGAAGATGAATCAAATTCTCCGTATGGGGGATTATCTCTGTAAATCCAAACCTTACTGACCCCGGTATTATCGTCCAAGAATGATCCCCCACTATTAAGAATACGTATGTTGGTTGAAGTAAAGGCTACTTTGGTTGCATCAAGTTCTAGACTTAGCATAGGGACCTGGAGTTGACCCAAGTATACTGAGTCGGGGCTTATATCCAGGATATTTATTATAGATAGGTTACTTTCAACTAAGGTTACCTCAGCTTCTGGACTGGCATAGGCGCCATTTGTGTTGTTGACACCGCTTAGCCCTAGGGCTGTTGATGTAACTTCGCCATCTATTGTGATACTAGCGGTTGCGAAGAGTTCCCCTAGACTAGAATCGGACACAAAGGTTGTATTTCCTGAAGCGTTTACCCCTCCATTAATTGTTTTCCCGAAGGTATAGGTGACGAAAAATACTTCGTCGTTGTTACTTGGATAGCCTAATGCTTCACTGTCGTAGCTGGAAATGATTATACCTTGTTCTTCGGATGTGTTTAAAAAGGGTACGACGACGACGTCACTTTGATTGGTAATGCCTGTAATGTCGTTAATCATTCCTAGATCCACATCAGCCACTTGTGTGTCAGCGTCTGAGTAGGATTTGTCTCCGTCAGAGTCTCTGTATACAGACACATTTATCACATCTTCATCATCTGTGTTAATTCGAAAAGGAACGGTACCCTCATTAAAGAGTGTAATGGCATTGACCGTGATATCTGTGTGGTTGGATCGAAGGGTAAAGCTTAGCATGGGTACGGTTGTTCCGCTTCCAAAGCTATCCCCATCGGGCACAATACTTTCAATATCTTCTAGAGAGAGACCTGCTACTAGAGATTCTGCAGACGCTTCGCGTGTTTGACTGGACAAGGGCCATTCAATCGTTAATCCTGAATTTTCGCCATACCCTATAAAGGAATAAAGTTGTGCAGATATTGTCGTGTCTTCTGTTACAGATATGTCTTCTCCTACATCATAGACGATATAAAAGTTTTTGGTGGTGCCTGTTGAGATTCCTTGAAAGTCTGTAGGGTAACTTAATCCATCTGTTCCAAATGAAAAATCAAAATTTGAGGCGCTTGGAAAATAATATTCGTCAGAATCGTCGATCGATATAGTGTGAATAGTATTGTCGCTTTCAAACAATGTATCAAAAGGATAAAAATTAGCTAAAAGGAGACGCGCTTCAACGACGCCATCTGTTGCTGAGTCTGCTGTTGCGTAATTGTTAGACTCATTTTTAAGCGAAAATGTCATGGGGGATTCTGATAGTATAGATTCATCGGATAGGGATATAGACACATAGAGCATAGGTATATTAGTTTGTCCTGGGAGAACAACAGATGGAGCTACATCCACAATAGTGATTTTTTTGATCCCTGTAACAATGACAGAATTACTTATGGGGATAGTTGTATCAGTATGAGCACTGAGGGATAAATCATTTGTGCTGCTGGTACCCTTAATCTCCGTTAATGTTAAATTTGTTTCACCCCCTAGGGTAGCCGTTGCACCAAAATCGTATAGAATTATGAACGCTGTGGCATTGGCACTTGTTATAGTTTGACTTGTAAACTCAAACTGGCCTGATTGAATTGAACTTGCAGAGAAGGGTAGAGAATCCAAAAGAATATCATCACTATCTTTAATTCCGTCAAAGCCAGTATCTAAATAAAGATAGGCATTGGAAATGCCCTTTCCAAAATCAACATCGTCGGATTGGTTTTCAATGTTAATACCATTTATAGAGATGTCATCATCTGTAGTTTCCAGTGTGAAATATATCATCACGACGGACGACTGCCCTTGAGGCGCGTGAGTACGGTCTGCCGATGATTCTGCAATACTTAAAGCGGCTCCAATTGGAGTCGCGAGCATGAGCAAGAATAAAATAGAAAAAAGTTTTATATATCGCATTTTTTTTAAAAGAGTTCGCCGAAAATTTATAGTGAAATTACTCTTAAAGTGTAGCATAGTTGGTAGACTTAAGTAATCTCAAAATTTGAGTAGACTTCTTGAACATCGTCGTCATCGTCAAGCTTGTCTATAAGTGAGAGTATTTTTTCACCTTGTTCTTCAGTGAGAGTGACGGTGGTGGTGGGGATTTTTGTGACTGCTGCCGTATCATACTCTAGTTTAGCTTCGTCAAAGACGTCTCTTGCCGCGTCGAATGCCTCGGGAGCTGTAATCACTTCTATAGATCCATCCTCTTGGGTTTCAAGGTTTTCAGCGTCGGCGGACATGGCCGCTTCCATAAGGGTGTCTTCATCTGTCTCAGGTGAAAATAAGAAGTAGCCTTTGCTTGAAAATAAGTAGGCGACAGCTCCTTGTGTGGCGATAGACCCTCCGCCTCTACTTATGATGGCTTTTACATTTGCGATGGTTCTGTGTCTGTTGTCTGTGAGTGTGCTAATCATCATGGCGACACCATGTGACGCATAGGCTTCATAGGTTAACTCTTCTAGTTCAGCGTCGGCGCCTCCGCCTTCACCTTTCTGAATAGCACGTTTGATATTTTCGTTAGGCATATTACATGCTTTTGCTTTTTGTAGAGCTAAGCGAAGTCTGCCATTCATGAGACAGTCGTTGCCCCCAAGCTTTACAGCCATAAGGATTTCTCGTGCTACTTTAGAAAAAACTTTACCCTTTTGGGCGTCTGTTTTTGCTTTTTTGTGTTTTATGGTGCTCCACTTACTATGTCCCGACATATCTAAAGTATATAAGGCTGACTAGGCTTTTTCAACCAAGGGAGAATTTATACCTGAGGTTTCTTCTCGATAGCGTGTTGGGAGATAAATCCGCTCTCATTGAGTTCGTCCATAATGCGGGCGGCTCTGTTGTAGCCGATACGTAATTTTCTTTGGAGATAAGAGGTGGAGGCGTATTGAGTACTCAGTATAAGTTTTTTTGCTTCTTCGAGAAGGGGGTCTTCATCAGATGTTTGTGTATTTCCTGCTGCACTTTCTTCATCGGGTTCAACGTTTAGAGCTTCAGAATCATAGTCTGGAGAGCCTTGTTTTTTGAGCCATTCTACGACATTTTTGACTTCATTTTCAGTGACAAAAACACCTTGAGCACGTTTGGGTTTGAAGGCGCCAACGGGAGAATAGAGCATGTCTCCTTTTCCGAGGAGTTTTTCGGCTCCTGGCATATCGATAATGGTTCTGGAGTCTATTTGAGACTGTAAGAAAAAGGAGATTCTTGACGGTACATTGGCCTTGATAAGACCTGTTACAACGTTAACGCTAGGGCGTTGTGTTGCGATAACGAGATGGATGCCTGTAGCACGTGCCATTTGTGCTAAGCGACATATTGTGTTTTCCACATCTTGGGACGCTACCATCATAAGATCTGCCAACTCATCTATAACCACGACGATATAGGGGATTTTTTTTAATTTAGGCTGCTCGTCTATGTCTTCAGGGTTTTTTAAGCTTGATGCGAGAGCGGCTTTTTGGGCGGCTATTTTTTCGGCATGTTCAGCATGTTCTTTTTTTACGTAGGCGTTGTATCCAGCAATATCTTTAACCCCTACACGTGCAAATTCTTCATAACGAGATTCCATTTCTAAGAGAGCCCATTTTTTGAGTGTGGCGGCGGCTTTGTGTGGGTCGGTTACAACGGGTGCGACAAGATGGGGGATACCTTGATACAAGCTGAGCTCTACCTTTTTAGGATCAATCATTAAAAATTTCACATCTTCTGGCTTAGCTTTCATTAAAATGGAGAGGATAATAGCGTTTATGCACACACTTTTTCCAGAACCTGTAGCCCCTGCGATCAAGACATGGGGCATTTTGCCTACATCCATAAGAATAGACTCTCCAGTGATGGTTAAGCCGAGAACAGTCTGAAGCAGAGAGTCGGATTCATAAAAGTCGGTACTTTCCATAATGGAGCGAATAGTTATGGTTTCAACGGAGGTATTTGGAACCTCAATTCCGACGAGGGCTTTCCCCGGTATGGGGGCTTCTATACGAATGTCTGGCGCGGCTAATTTAAGGGCGATATCTTTGGCTAGGTTCGTGATTTTACTGATTTTGACCCCGTCACCAGGCTTAAGTTCAAAGCGGGTGACAGAGGGACCCGCGGTGACATTGACGACTTTTGCTGAGACGTTAAAGCTGCTTAATGTCATTTCTAAAATGTCGGCTTGTTCTTTATGATTTTTAGTTTGTTCTTTAATGTTTGCTTTTTTGCGTCCCCCAGCTTTAAGTAGTGACAGAGGCGGGAGGACGAAGCTATTTAAGTCGGTAGTCGACTCTATGGGCCTTTTTTTTATTATCTTTTTTATTTTTTCAGGCACAAGAGTTTCTTCTGGAGCCTCTTCAATAGAGTCTAGAAAAAAGTCTGTGTTTCCCCCTTCGGTTTTTAGGTAGGGGTCGGTCAGGGTGGGTGGTTTTGGGGAAGGGCTGTGCATGAGGTCATCAAAGGGAAGGTCTTTGCTGCCTTTTATTTTTTTGTAGCATAGATATTGTAGTATCGGATGCTTAAGCAGAGATCCAGCAGCCCCCTTTTTCTTCTTTTTACGGCGACCCATGGGGATTATAATTTCTATGCTATCCAATACGGAGTTGAGGTAGATATACATACGTTTGATCGAAACGCCAAACATGAAGACGGCTGACGATAGAAATACGCCAAAAATAAGTAGGGTGGTACCGTACTTTCCTAGCAACTTAAATAATATAAAATGACCTAAAACGCCAATGTATCCACCGATGCTGGAGAGAGGTAGTGGCCAGCTTAAGAAAAGAAGGCTGTCTCTAAAGTGTCTTTCGATTAAGATAACAAAGCATATATAGCTTGCTAAGGCCGCTAATAATATCGTGGGGTGCTTGTTTTTTGTGCTTAAGAGGGAGATGCCTGGCAGGGCCAAAAAGAGAGGCATAAACATAAAACCCTTATATCCGAATAAGGCCGTAAAAGTAGTTATAAGGCCGTACCCTATAAGGCCCGTTGCTTCAGGGAATTGATTACATATTAGGATGAAGAAGGCGGAGATGAAAAATAGAACTGACCATATTTCTCGATGGATATTTTTTTGACTGGAGGACGTGATACGGAGTCGTTTTTTTGTGGGTGTTTTACTTGTTTTTTTTTGCATTATACAACCTGGGCTTTTTTAGCTTCTAAGCCTTTTCCTCGTTTTTTACTTAAAAAAGATAATCGTTGTCCCTCATGAACATAACTATATCCTTTTGTGCTAATATCGGAGGCGTGTAAAAATAGCTCTTTGCCATCGTCTCGAAGGACAAAGCCATAGCCTCTTTCAATATCAAACCATTTTACAACACCGGATTCTTCTGACACCAGCTTAGTATAACATAAAGGACGTTTGGCAATAACTTAAAAGCCAGCTAGAATGTGACCTATGTCACTACTAACAAAAATTAAACAACGTATTTTCGGAGATCCGAATAAAAAGATTCTCCAACATTATAATCCTCGTGTAGAGGCTATTAATGCTTTGCAAGATGAAATGTCTGCACTGTCTGATGCCGAACTAAAGGCGAAGACCGGACTTTTTAAAGAGAGATTAAAGAAAAAAGAAGGCTTAGACGATATTCTTGTAGAAGCCTTTGCTGTTGTTAGAGAGACATCCGGTAGAGTACTTAATATGCGACATTTTGATGTTCAGTTAATCGGAGGTATGGTCTTACATGAGGGGCTTATCGCTGAGATGAGAACGGGTGAAGGGAAGACGCTTATGTCTACTTTAGCCGCTTATTTGAACGCTCTCGAACAAAAGGGCGTTTATATTGTGACGGTAAACGATTATTTAGCGAAAAGAGATAGTGAGTGGATGGGGCAAATTTATTCCTTTTTAGGCGTAAGCGTTGGGGTTATTCAATCCGGTATTTCGCAACAGGAGCGTATTGAGGCCTATGGTGCGGATATTACGTATGGAACGAATAATGAATTTGGTTTTGATTACTTAAGAGATAACCTCGCTCATTCTCTAAAAGAGTGTTGCCAGGTGCGTCGTCATTTTGCGATTATTGATGAAGTAGACAGTATTTTAATTGACGAGGCGAGAACGCCTCTTATTATTTCTGGTCCGATTCAAGATTCCCCGGATAAATTTAAGAAGGCGGCTAAAATTGTCCGTGTATTAGAGATTGATAAAGATTTTACGGTGGATGAAAAACATAAGAATGTCGTGTTAACCGATGATGGCATTGTAAAAATTGAAAAGTCTCTTGGATTGGATAATATTTATTCGGTTAAACATATGGATGCCGCTCATATGGTGGTGCAATGCTTGAAAGCGATGCATATTTTTAAACGAGATGTGGATTATGTTCTTAAAGATGGTGAGATTGTTATTGTGGATGAGTTTACCGGCCGTCTTATGGACGGGCGTCGCTTTTCAGATGGGCTGCATCAGGCCATTGAAGCCATTGAAAAAGTGAAAATAAGAGAAGAAAGTCAAACTTTAGCGAGTGTGACCTTTCAAAATTATTTTAGAATGTTTCCCAAATTATCAGGTATGACAGGAACGGCCTTAACGGAAGCCGATGAGTTTGAAAATATTTATTCATTAGCTGTCGTACCTATTCCTACAAACGTAGTTGTCACAAGAGAAGATTTATCAGATGTTGTTTACAATACAAAAGCTGAAAAATATAAAGCCATCGTAGAACAGATAGCGGAACTTAATAAAAAAGGGCAACCCGTTTTAGTCGGAACTATTGCGATTGAGACATCAGAACTGGTGTCTAAATTATTAAAATCTAAAAAGATAAAACATAATGTTCTAAACGCAAAGCAACATAAAAAAGAAGCTGAAGTTATTTCTAGTGCTGGAAAAAAAGGGTCCGTTACTATTGCGACAAATATGGCCGGTCGGGGAACAGATATTGTTTTAGGAGAAGGGGTTAAGGAGCTAGGTGGGCTGTGTGTATTAGGTACTGGGAGGCATGAGTCTCGTCGGATTGATAATCAGTTGAGAGGCCGAGCAGGGAGGCAGGGAGATCCTGGTTTAACAAAGTTTTATGTTGCACTTGAAGATGATTTGATGCGGATGTTTGGCTCAGATAGGATCTCTAAAATTATGTCAGCGCTAAAAATGCCAGAAGATACGCCGATTGAGTCTCCCCTGATCTCAAAATCTATTGAGAAAGCGCAGACTAAAGTTGAGAAATATCATTTTTCAATGAGAAAGCAGATTTTAGAATATGATGATGTTATGAGTCAGCAACGAGAGACCATTTATGGTATTAGGCGCAGGATTTTGGAAAGAAAGGATATCGGGAGACTGGTTAAAGAAGGCGTTTCAGATTTGGTTAAGGGGCTGTTTATTGAACATGCGGGGCAAGAATTAAAAAATAAAGAGTCCATAGAGGGGCTGTCAAAATCTCTAAGAGCTGTATATGGGGAGGGGAATTTTGATCCTATTTTGAACTCGGATAAAAAAAATGAAGAAAAAATAAAGGCAGTAGAGGGGTGTTTTTTTTCAGGATATGAATCTAAAAAGGCCGCGTATCCTCCAGGGCTTTTTGATGCCGTAGTATCCGCTCAAGTTCTTTTGGTTAACGTAGATAGAAAGTGGATGGACCATCTAAATAATATGGATATTTTAAGAGAAGGTATTGGTTTGAGAGCGTGGGGACAGCGACATCCTTTAATCGAGTATAAGCGAGAAGCGTATGACATGTTTACGGAATTGAGGCTTAATATTTACGAAGAATCATTGTCTATGATTTACAGAGCTGAGCTTAGCGAAACACCTACTAAGGTAGTGGCCTGAGGTGGATATACAGGAACTCAAGTATCAGGTAGCTGAGAGTTTGAAGTCTTTATATCACCTCGGAGACTATCTTTGACCTTGCTGAAAAACGGGAAGAAATACGACAAAAAGAAGTTGAGATAAGCGAAGATAGTTTTTGGAATGATAACCCGGACGCACAGCACATATTTTCACAGTTATCGAGTCTTAAGAAGACGGTGGCCAACTATGATGATTTAATCTCATTGAATGAAGATATTGAGGTGTATCTAGATCTTTTGCGCGAAGAAGAAGATGACAGAACGAAGGCGGAGCTCGATAATGCTGTAGCACTCTTTAAATCTAAGGTGGATGAGCTTGAAATCTTGGCTCTTTTATCTGGAAAATACGATACGTATAATTGTTTTTTTAGTATTAACGCTGGAGCAGGGGGGACGGATGCTCAGGATTGGGCGATGATGTTAATGCGTATGTATACGAGATGGTTTGAAAAACGAGGGTTTGAGGTAGCTCTTATCGAGCAATCTATGGGAGATGAGGCCGGGATTAAGTCCGTGCTTTTTTCGGTCAAAGGGAGCTTTGCTTATGGTTATATAAAAAATGAGATAGGTGTACATCGTTTGGTGAGACTGTCTCCGTTTAATTCTAATAATAAACGACAAACTTCCTTTGCAGCTGTCGACGTTGTCCCAGAAATTACACATGATTACGCCAATGTTCAGATTGAAAGCAAAGATTTAAAAATTGACACATATAGAGCTAGCGGGGCAGGGGGGCAGCATGTTAATAAAACGGATTCTGCTGTTAGGGTTACGCATTTACCCACAGGACTTGTTGCGACATCTCAGAATAGCCGCTCGCAAACAGAGAACAAAGTAACGGCGATGTCTATTTTGAAATCAAGAATTGTAGCCTTGTTGGAGTCTGAGCATAAAGAGAAAATTGAGGATTTGAAAGGTAAGTCTGGGGACATTGCCTGGGGGAATCAAATTAGGTCCTATGTCTTTCATCCTTACAAGATGGTGAAAGACCTGAGAACGAATGAAGAAACGAGTAATGTTCAAAGAGTTATGGACGGGGACTTGGATGCTTTTGTGAACGCAAAGCTTAAGGCCTGACACGTATTGAGTCTAGGCAGCTTCTAAGCTAAACTCACAGAATGGTTTTAGAAAATAAATTTATTAAAGTGGGTCTTTTCGCGGCACTATTTGTCTCGTTTCTTGTGAGCATTAATATTGGGGTTAGACGCTTTAATTTTGAAGAGCAGAACAATAAAGTGGAAGTAGCCGTGTCGTATAACGCTATTAAGAGACTCTCTATTAGGGGAGGGAGTATTGAAACTAATACACTTCTTGAAAGATTAAAAAAAGAGAGTGGTATAACCTCCGTTGCACTAGAAGAAGATACCTTGGAGTATTTTGTTAATGAGGGAAAGGTTACTGTTTTAAAAGGGTCTGAGATCATGAACATGTATCGTGTGGGGCATGTGAATCGCTACTTGTTAACGCATTTATATAAGCAAATAAAAGTAAAGCCGGATCGGTTTTATCTTATTATTGACGAGAAATCAGATTATGAACAAATTCGTGATTTTTTGAATGTAGAATTTGGGAAAGATAATGTGAGACGTGTTGGTAGTTTAAACATCTTAGAAGTGGTAGATGATAGAGATGATCTGATGCAGTTAGGTCTAGGCGTATCGAAACAGCATATTAAGGATGTTTTGGCACTGGGATTGAGACCTATTATTCGCTTAAAAAATAGTAATAGGTTGAGCACGTCTGCCATTAAGCAAAAAATACTGAGTTTTGTGAGTGAGGTACCGGAAGCTACCATTATTTTTGAAGGGAAAACTGTCTTGGGCTATCCTAGTCAGATTGAGTATCTGCAGGAAAAGGTAAAGGATAATGACCTGAAGATTGGGATTGTAGAATTTAGTAGTCAGTTAGGTGACCATAATTTGGCGAAGGGCTTACCCGAACATGTGTTGCGGGTACATAGTATTGGTGAGGACGAACTCAGATACATGCCAGCTAAAAAAGCAAAGGCTCGCTATCTCAGGGCGGCCAAAGAACGTGGCATAAAAATTTTATTTGTTTATCCGTATTTCCAAGTATTTGAAGATACGCCTATTGTAGAGTTTAATATTGCCTTTATTAAAGACATTACGGAGGGCTTAGAGGTGTTTGGCTTTGAGGTAGCCCCAGTTTTGGAGTTGCCTGTAGACTCTTATCACTCTGCAAAAAAATGGGAGATTTTTCTATTAAGTTTAGGCGTCTTAACGACGATTTTATTTTTAATACATTATTATATTCCTTTATCTTTATTACGTACGAGTATTATTTATATAGGGTTTATTTTATCTTTTTATGCCTGTCTAAAATTTAACCTCCTAACGTCGTGGAACCAGGCTATGGCCGTGATGGTAGCTGTTTTATTTCCTAGTTTGGCCGTGATATCACAATTTCCAACAGAGCAAGATCTGATTAGGAATAAAGGCCGGTTTTTATCGGCTATTTTATATTTTTTAAAGTTGTTGGGTATGTGTATGGTAGGGGCTTTTCTTATTGTTGGGTTTTTGTCGGATATTAAATTTGTTTTTGGAATTGAACGCTTTGCAGGCGTGAAGATATCTTTTATTTTACCGCTCATTTTTGTGAGTATTTATTTTTACTTGAGACCGCATAGGATTACCTCGATGTTTTTTATTTTAAAACGCTTGTTTTATTCACCCGTACGCACTGTAGGTCTTCTAGCGATTACAGTATTTTTTGCCTCTGTTTTAGTGTTGGTTTTACGCAGTGGGAATTACATTCCTATGCCGTCTATCTTTTTGGAAGAGAGGTTTAGAGCCTGGTTAGAAGCTGTCTTGTTGGTACGGCCTCGAACAAAGGAATTTTTAATTGGCTATCCGTTTTTGTTGTTTGCGTATATGAAGATAGATAAAGAGCTATCAAGACAGTGGTTATGGTTTTTTAATGTAATCGGTACTGTAGCTTTAATTTCTGTTGTTAATTCATTTTGTCATGTTCATACCCCTTTAAGTATTTCTATCTATAGGACAGTCTTGGGGATGCTTCTTGGCTTTGTTATTGGGCATATTTATATTATTGTTTTTAATGGTCTGCAGCGTCTTTTTAAATCACGCACTCATGCTTAACCAACATCCACGCCCACTAAGAGTATTTGAAGAGACGGCTCATGTAAGTTTTACAAACAAAGCCTTACTTTCTCAAGCTTTTACACATAGTTCTTACGCCAAAAGAGGCACCGATAATGAGAGGTTAGAATTTTTTGGGGATGCTGTTTTAAAGCTTATTGTTTCGGAGTATCTCTATTTTAAATACCCGCATTTGGATGAAGGTGATTTAACCAAAAAAAGAGCTCAGATTGTATCAGATCGCTTACTTTCAGGCTTGTCTAGTGCCTTGTCTATAGGTAGTTATATGTTGTTTTCTGCGGGTGAAGCTGGGACTGGCGGGGCGAAAAAACCATCTAATTTGGCCAACGCTTTTGAGGCCCTCCTGGGCGCTATATATTTGGATTCTGGTTATGATGAGGCAAAGAATTTTTTTGTTGCGAGATTTGATTTGGCGCCGTCAGAGTTGAAAGTGGAGCTGCAGGACAGTAAAACAGTGTTACAAGAGTGGTCTCAAAAGTTTTGTGGAGAGTTACCTCTTTATAAAAATCTAGAGGAGACGGGTCCTGAGCATGAAAAATGCTTCTCGGTTAGAGTGTCTGTAACTAAAAAGGGTAAAGAACTTTTTGCAAAGGGACAAGGGGTGTCTAAAAAAAGAGCTGAGCAAGAGGCGGCTAGGTGCTTGTTGGCGGATTTGTTAGGCTAGATGTCGATTAGACATTGTAAAAAATGTAATCGGAGCTTTAGTGATAGTACTCTGTGTCCTATTTGCTTAGAACAATTGGTATATTTTGGGAGAGAGGAATCGGTGTTATCTCCTTCTGATATATTGGCGGAGTATGATAGTAAGCATCCCTATAATCCGATTGCTGATTACACCGGCGAGTATTATATAAATACCTTTCACCCAGCTCAAGAAGCGATGATGATGGAGTGTGAAGATACACTTAAGAGGCATCCTGAAGATTTGGATGCGAGTTTTCATTTAGCTTTATGTTATATGACCAAGGGAAATATGGAGCAAGCACAGCGATATATAGAGCCAGTTATTGCCGCGGGGCCGGCGGATGTGGGGCCTTACAAAAAGGCTGTGAGTGTGTACATGGCGCTTAATAATCCGGAGAAGGCATATGGTGTTTTACTTGTCTTATCTCAACGAGAGCCGGAGAGCCTGTCTGTGTGGGAAAACCTTGGCAAAGTATGTGTGTCATTGAGCAAAACAAAGCGCGCGTATGCCGCATTTAAAGAAGCAGAAAAACTATGTAGAGATGAGAATAAAAAAGACAGCCTTGGGCAGATGATGTTAAAGCTACAGGTTTATATGGGGTCTGATCCTAAATAATCAGCTTTACTTAGGGTAAATAAGAGTCCTTCCCGGCCTTCAATATGAATGGATTTGAGGACGGTGAAGTGTAGTTTTTTTAAGACAGCTTGTGACGCGTCATTGTTTGCGGCGGTTTTAGCGTAGAGGATGTTTAGAGGCGTGTGGGTGAATGCCCAGTGAATTACAGATCTGGATATTTCAGTAGCATAGCCTTTTCCCCATGCAGATTCTTTAAGGACATAGCCGATTTCAACGAGGGTAGGATCTGCGATGAGTTTGGACTGGATGAGTGTGCCGATGTGGACGATACCCGCACGACCAATGAATCTGTCTGACTCTTTTTCAAAGAGTGCCCAGGCACTGTAGCCATGAGTATCTTGGTGGGTAATAATATTTTGGAGGTCTTGTATTGACTGATGTGACTGGCGTGGGCCTTGACCGACAAGAGTCATCACTGTCTTGTCTTCGTGTAGGTCACGAATGAGGGGAAGATCATCCTTATTAAATGGGCGTGTATATAGGCGCTTAGTCTCAATCATGAGACAATTTTATCAATTTTTTGTAAAGGTGCAAGCTTTTCGTATAGTGAAGACTCTAATATTAGCCACGGAACTCTGTGGTAGTTGAATAGAAAATGGAGCAGGCTATGATTGAAGGTATACGTGTAGTGTGTCTGTAGGTAGTGAGGATGGCTTATTCGAGAGGGAGTTTGTGGAGTAGTCCTTCACAAGCATCTTCTAGAAGATCGAGCACTTGTTCAAATCCAGCCTCTCCACCGAAGTACGGGTCGGGGATGTGCGTAGCGCTGTGATGTTGGAGAAAGTCGGTCATGAGATAGATTTTCTTTTTGTGTGACTCTGTTGGTGCGAGATCGTGTAAGGCTTCGATATTGTCAGCATCCATGCCGATGATAAGGTCGAAGGTCTCGAAGTCTTGGGGAGTCTGGATAGGTCGTGAGAGGCTTGTTAGTGTGTAACCACGGGTTTTTGCATGAGCATGCATCCGAGAGTCGGCTGGGTTTCCTTCGTGGTAGTTTGTGATACCAGCGGAGTCACAAGACACTCTGGTATTGAGGCTTTCTTTGTTTAGAAGGTCTTGAAACAGCGCTTCAGCACTTGGCGAGCGGCAGATGTTACCGAGACAGATAAACAAGATCTTCAATGTGTGCATGTAATTATTATACAGGATTTGGGAAAGGGGGCCTATATTGAATGACTAGATTTTTTTTGGGAGATTAGCTATAATTCTAATCATCGATTTTATTGGGGCGTAGCCAAGTGGCAAGGCAGCGGGTTTTGATCCCGTCATCGTTGGTTCGATCCCAGCCGTCCCAGCCAATTTTCACTTTCGTTAGCAGCGACAATTAAGTCGAAGGGCTTTTTAAGCTCAAAATTAATTGAACTACATAAAACACGAAGCCTTCAGTGATGTTTTTGTTTTAATATAGCGGCAAATATCAGCAACGTCAGCTTTTCTTTATATACGCTATGCCTCTAATATTTAGATGCACCTCAATGTTAAGGGATACACGATATTTACTAAACCCATAAAGTCAAAGACCTCGTCATTTTGGATCATGAATGAAGCCGAATGATTCTAAATTAACGATGGGATCGACGCGGGATTGAATTCTGGAACCACATTAAAAGACGCACAAAAAGTTACTCTGAACCCATTGAAAAGGAGGGGGCGTTGTTTTTACCTCAAAATTCTACGTTTCCTATCTCGTTTTCGCAGCCGTCCCAAAATACATTGAAATTATCTTGGGTAAGTAGGTCCTTTTCTGGCTCCAATTTATCTGGAAAACCGGTCCACTGCTTGGGGCCAAAAAAATCACCTGGATTCGCGTCCTTATCCATGATGGCTCGGAGTATGCCGGTTGCGCCGTCTTCTGCTGACTGAGCCTGCTTCATAAACTCGCTTTCAGCATCCATACCCCCTGATTTTTCGGTTGTTACCTGAAGATTCGTTTTTGACAAACCAGGGTGAGCAACTAACGACATGATATTTAGTAGTCCATGGTCAATGAGTTTTTGATTGAGCACATAGGTAAAAACAAAATTGGCTAGTTTGGTTTGATGGTATCGCTGCCATCGTCCGCCTGAAAACCCCGACATATCACCTTTATCCGCACTATCTCCTCCGAGATTTCCTCCGTTTTTTTCAAAATATTCTGGTTTTAGGGGGCCACCCAGACGGGCCATAGAAGTGTGATTAACTATCCGGGCATCGTTGCTTTTTTTTAGAAGGGGCAAAAGACCTTTAAATAATTGAAAATGGGAAATGACATTGGTATGCATTTGAATGTCGTATCCATCATCGGTCGCTATATCCTCTAAGGCCATAACCCCCGCATTATTAACTAAGACATCTAAACGGTCATAGTTTGATTTTACCTCCACAATCGCAGCATCGACGCTATCGATATGTTGAAGGTCGCAATTAATTTTGACAAACGTCCCGGATGGTACGACGGTTGATAGCTGTTCAAAAGATGACTCAGCTCGTTGGCTAGGGCGATTTAAAAGCAGAACTTCAGCTCCCATTTTTGCTACTTCCCGTGCCGCAATATAGCCCGTTCCCGAGGTCGTTCCTGTAATAGCAACAACCTTGTCGCTCATGGTGTGTCCATATTTTTCTATAACACTTTGTAAATGGATGGTTTTAATTGTGTTTGGCATTGTGCACATCCTCAGTTTAGTTTTGAATTATTGTATCATTAATCCAACGGCGATTTCTATGCAAGCGCTATCTCTAATAGAACATCAATAATCTAAAATTCATTTCTATTCTGAGAACTAGCATCAAAAAAGTTCGATAATCATAGAATAACACCAGCCAAAACTTCCCTTAACTCTCAATCGCACTCAAGCTGGCACTAGTCGGATAGCTGGGCTATATCGCCTTACGCCATTTTGGGACGATTGTGCGTTTATGACTGTTTTGGCTTGATGTATGAAGGTAACTGAAACGTTTCAACCCTTAATCGCATCCTTTAAATTCAGGCTGCCTATCTTAAGGGTAAGCGGTAAACGAACCCAATACGTGAAAACTTATGACGTAGGCGATATGTTACTAAGAAAAGAAGGATCTATTTTCTATTTATTTCGCGAGGTACGTATAGAAAAAATTTTAGGATATTTTTTAAGAATCACTCCAATATGGGTCTCACCTTTGTAGTCAAAGGAGACCTGATCTCCAACGTTAAACAATGCACGTTGAGCCTCTAGCTGTGCCGCCTCACAGGCTTCAATTATAATGACAAGTTTAGCCTGTAGTTCATAGCGTTACTTATCAGATATTGCCCATAAAAAGTCATCTATATTATCTGGTAACTTATCTATTAGGTTCTCCTATTTTAAGGCAATAAAGTATCATAATTTTCAATCGAACGACAGCGCGGAATCCGTTTTAGCGCCTCAGTATAATAGTCCATCGGATCTAAGGAAAGAAACTAGTAAACGTTATTCATCTTTAACCTGCCACCTACTCTTACAGAGGAACCGGGTACCGTCCCATCCTGCTTCTCTTTACAAGATTGGTATAAAATTCGTATAGTATTTGCTTATATGAAAGAACAAAAAAATGTTTTGGGAAAGCCTTTACGAGCTTGTTGTATGAAACCTCTTACGGGATTTACTCGTACTGGTTTTTGTGAGCTACATGTAGAAGATTATGGGCTTCATACAGTTTGTATTGTCGCTACAGATGAGTTTTTAACGTTTTCAAAATCTATTGGGAATGATCTTTCAACACCCATGCCAGACTTTCAATTCCCTGGCTTAAAAGAAGGTGACAAGTGGTGCTTATGCGCCTTACGCTGGAAAGAAGCATACGATGCCGGTGTTGCACCAAAAATCGTAATATCCGCCACGCACGAGTTTGTTCTAGACATTGTGGAGCTAGATGTATTAAAAGAACATGCTATTGATATGTAAATACAGTGTCTATAAGGGATGAAAGTCATATCGATTGAATCTACCCCTAACCCAAGTACAATAAAATTATTGCTAGATGTTCGTTTAGAAAATGGGAAGAGTTATAGCGTTTCTTGTGGAGATGCTATTAAGAAAGAGTCGACTGAAATTATTCAACAACTTCTTGAAATAGAGGGCATAAAAAATATTTTATATTTTACCAATTTTATTGCGATAACAAAGTCATCACTAGGGGCTTCCTGGGAAGATATCCTCATCCAATCACAAGAGATTATTAATGGGCCCGGGGCGCCTATTATTAAAGACTTTAGAGGAACCTCGGATGGGACACTTTTATACGGAGAAGTACACCTTAGTATTCAATATTTTAGAGATATCCCCATGCAAATTAAATTAACCGACCATACAGGCTCCAAAAAAAAACCTTTATCAGACAAATTTATGGCAGCGATTAAAGAGGCCACAATATATAGTCAAAATATGTTGATGGAACGCCTTTGGAAAGATGGCGGGAGTCGATTTGGAGAATTGGCTGAAGTTGAAAAAACACTTTTGGATGAATTGGATGCTATTTATACTGAAGAAAAGCTTTTTGATTTGTCCAAGAAACCTGTTAAAGAGGCACGCACTAACAGCTTAGACTCGCCATTAAAAAAAAGAACCTCTCCTAATAAAATATCCGATTGGAAAAATCGATTTAAGTTAGTAGATGATCTTGGAAAAGATATTGATCGGCATTTGGATGATATTTTGATCTTTTCGACAGACGAACATTCATCTGTGAGGCGACTGGCTATTGCCTTGTTAGGGCAGTCAACATCTACAAAAGCAGTCACTAAATTAATAGACGCATTGCAAGACCCATCTGTATCCATACGACGAACAGCCGGTGATTGTCTCTCCGATATCGGAAATAAGGCGGCCATTCCAGCTATGATTAAGTCTTTAAACGATAAAAGTCGCTTGGTTCGGTGGAGAGCTGCACGTTTTATATATGAGCAAGGGGATAGCTCTGCGCTATCTGCATTGAAGGCGGCAGAAGAGTCTCCCGAATTTGAAGTAGCACTTCAAGTTAAGCAAGCCATCCATCGGATTCAGACTGGAAAAAGTCACATAGAGCCCATGTGGAAGCAGCTTTTATCTTAAGGAAGGTAAAGGGCCCATTATTCATATGACACTGTTTCAACCTTTAATCGCATCTTTTAAATTCAGTTTACCCAGCTTAAAGCTAGCATGGAAAACGGCCCCCCCCTTGGTTTTACTTGTATTTGTACTCACTATTTTTTCTGCAATGTTACCTGTTGTTGTTGCCTATGTGGGTAAGGCCTTGATTGATGCGGTAGTGGATAAAAATGTTGAGCTCAGTGTTACTTTTGTTTTAATCGAAGGGGTCTTAGTTGTTGTGATGAATGGGGTCAATAAGGGGTATAGCTCGACACAACAGTTGTTGGGCGTAAAGCTTGGCTATCATGTTAATACCATCATTTTAGAAAAAGCGGTGACCCTGGATTTACAACAATTTGAAAATCCTGATATTTATGACCAATTAGTGAAGGCGCGTCGGAATGCCTCTAGCCGTCCCGCGTCGATGCTTAATGACTCACTAAATGTCGTGAAGCATACGATTACATTTTTAAGCTATATTGGCGTGCTGGCAACGTATAGTGCATGGATGGTGGTCGGTTTAATGGTGGCGGCGATACCTGGCACTGTTTCTGAAATGAAATTCTCTAATATGGGATTCCGGCTTAGGAACTGGCGATCACAAGATAATCGAAAATTAAACTACCTTGAAGTTGTGCTTAGTAACGATGAACATGCTAAAGAGGTGAAGATTTTAGGGGTATCGGATGTATTGCTGTCTCGGTATAAATCCCTTGCGTCTAGATTTTATAAGGAAGATAAGACCTTAGCTGTAAAAAAATCGCTGTGGGGATATGTATTAGCTCAGCTTTCGACTGCCTCATTTTATGGCTGTTACATTGTTTTGGTTAGTAGTGCCGCGATTGGAACGATTAGCCTTGGGCTGCTTACCTTTTATTTAGCAGCATTTAGACAAGGACAGATGGCTTTTCAAAATACATTGATATCACTTGGAAGTATGTATGAAAACAACCTTTATATGTCTAATTTGTTTGACTTTCTTAGTATCGAAACTAGTAAGTCGATACCTGTCCCAGCGTGTCCACACGTTCATTTTCAAGAAAAGGGGATACGATTTGAAAAGGTGGGCTTTCATTATCGAGATAAATCACAGTGGGCCTTGAGAGATATCTCCATGTTTGTTCCTGCGGGTGAAAAATTGGCTTTAGTTGGTCATAATGGGGCCGGGAAAAGTACCTTTATTAAACTTGTTTGCCGGCTTTATATACCTACAGAAGGCACTATTTATTTAGACGGAATTAATGTGCAAGAGTGGGAATATGCGTCTTTAACGAAGCGCTTAGGTATTGTATTCCAAGATTTTAATCGGTACCAATTTAGTGTCAGAGAAAATGTGGGGCTTGGTAATATGGCTCGTATGAATGATGAGGCGTGTCTTCACAAGGCCATGAAGAATGGGGGTGCTGCTGAGCTACTCAATACCCTAACTAGGGGCTTAGATACACAGCTAGGGCGATGGTTTGATGATGGTGAAGAACTTTCAGGCGGACAGTGGCAAAAAATAGCCTTATCCCGAGGTTTTATGCGTGAAAATGCGGACATATTGATTTTGGACGAGCCTACAGCGGCACTAGATGCTCAAGCTGAGCAAGATGTATTTGAACGATTCACACACTTAACAAAGGGCAAAACTAGTATCGTCATTTCACACCGTTTCCCTACTGTACGAATGGCAGATCGGATTCTTGTCATAGAAAAAGGACGCATTGTGGAGCAAGGCTCACACACTGACTTATTAGGGCAAAAAGGTGTGTATGCACATCTTTTTAAGCTTCAAGCCAAAGGGTATGAGTAGGCTATTTAGAAAGCGCATGATAAAGGCTAAACGATGCAACAGCATCACAGGCGGCATATGTAATTTGTGTTGGAGTGAGTGTCTGTCTGGCCCAGTTTGAGACTTGTGCATTTTTTGATAAGCGTTGCTTTAGAAAGAGTGCCGTAAGTCCCCTTAATCCAAGATTTAGAATGTTCTTTTCTTTGGCTATCTCAGACAGGTCAACAACATTGTGGGGAGTAAAGGGATGTCTTTTTTGTAATGCCTTGATATCCTCTCTAACAGCTACGCCAGCCTTTACAATAGTTGGGTTGGCCAAAATATCAGCGAGTTCTTTCATCATAGGAAAGGTATTTAGTCTAAATAGGTAAGAGGTCGTGTGGGTGGCCAACTGCAAGAGTGCTACAGGGTAGCGTTCACCTTTCCTAAACGATGCTCGAGTCTCCGTGTCAAACCCTAAAACCGTTTCATTTTTTAAGTCGGCAATGGCAAGAAGGGCATCTTTTTCTGACTCGATGAGTATAATGGTTCCATTAAATACATATAGGGGTAGTGTATTGATGTCATCTTTTGAAATGGATAAAGGATAGGTCATTTTGATTTATTCGAGGAGTTCTATTCCTTGAGGGGTCATTTTTATTTTCCCTTGTTTATAAAGTTTACCGAGAGTTCGCTTAAACACCATTTTGCTTATTTGAAATGCATGTTTAATATCTTCGGGAGAACTTTTATCGTTAAAGCTAGACTTTCCACCAGCGGATTTAAGATGTTCTAGAATTTTGTCAGTCGTTGAAAAAACGTGATTACTTTGATTGGGTTGCAAGGATATATCTATTTTTCCATCTTGTCTTACACATTGTATATAGGCTTTGAGTTTTTCGCCCCGTTGGTACTCGTTATATACCTGATTCTTATAAACTAAGCCTATATATTCATTGTTTATAGCTACGTTTATGCCTAAAGCAGTGTAGGCGATTATTTCCGCGTTTACTTCCTGCCATGGCGTAAAAATGCCTGCTTCAACGGTGTCTTTCAAATGATCAAAGTTATAGTCCATATTTTTCCTTTTTTATTTGTTTGTATTTTATTTAGCATGTACTTACGTCTTCTACATCAAAGAATGAAAAAACTCAGAGAACCATACGTATATGGGAATGCCTAATACTATATTAAAGGGGAAGGTGATACCTAAGGAAGCAGATAGAGATAAAGTTGCGTTGGCTTTTGGGAGGGCCATCTTCATGGCGGCGGGAGCGGCTATATAGGACGCGCTTGCAGCCAATGTGGCTAGTACAGCAGTACCACCAATAGATAGGCCGCTTAGGGTGCCAAAAACGCTACCAAGAGCGCCACTTAAGATGGGCATACATATTCCAAATGCTAGGAGAAAGGGACCTGAGCTTTTGAGATCTGAGAATCGATGTGAGGTTACAATGCCCATTTCTAATAAAAATACAGCTAAGGCGCCTTTAAATAAGTCGAAGAATAAGGGTGTGATAGATAGGATTCTTTCTGGTCCTGATAAATAACCTACAAATAAGCCTGCCACTAATAAATAAATACTTTTCCCTAAAAAGACCTCGTGTAGGATCGCACCCCAGGAATGACTTTCGTTGGACGGTGTCGACTTTTTTCTAGCTAAAATAATACCTACCGCGATCGCCGGGATTTCTAGAATAACAAGCAATACGGTGATAAATGTTTCAAACCCTATGCCTAAACGGGTTAAATACGTTAAGACTACCGCGTAAGTTACGGCACTGACTGAGCCGTAATGAGCGGCAATAGAGGCTGCGTTTATGGAATCAAATTTACCTAGACGTCTTAATATGAAATAGGCGAGTAATGGAATGATGATACCTAGAGAGACAGTGGCAACTGCGGGTAACAGGGCTTCAGGGATATTGGATTCAGCTAAAGAGACGCCACCCTTCATGCCTATTGTAAAGAGGAGGTAGATACTGAGAGCTTCATATATCTGAGTCGGTATGCGTAAATCTGATTTAAATAAGCCAGCACCAAGCCCTACAATAAAACAAAGAATAACGGGGTCTAAGAAATTTTCAAACATATTTATCCTTCATATAGTTTAAATGATTGTTACGTGAATGGTTGTTGAAGTCAGTGTCACATCATTATTTAAAGACTAACTTTAAGCCATTTAGAACAGGATATCCAGACTTTCCTTTCCTTAATAGTCTTGTCATCGTTTCAGGTGAATATAATTTAAGGCTTAATTTTGCTAAACTAGCCTTATGAAAGTGTTTAAAACCCCCATTAAAAAAATTTTAGTCGTTCGCTCCGATGCTATTGGAGATATGGTACTCACGCTTCCGGCTATAAAAGCCATTAAAGAAAAATTTCCTGATGCTCAGCTAACTGTTCTAGCGTCACCGGCTAATGCTCAACTACTTCCTTATTGCCCCTTTGTGGATGCCGTCATACTCAAAAAAGAGGGTAGGGGGATTAAAAAGGTATGGGGGTATTTTAAATTATTTAGGCAGCATAGCTTTGATTTGGTCATTCATTATTCAGTAAGAGATTATATCGTGTGGCCAAGTTGGTTGACGTCTAAATATCATGTTGGGGACAAGGCTCATCTTATTTTTTGGCCTATTTTTAGAAAGCTAGGGGTTTTTTATCGTAATCATAATCGGACGAATCATGTTTTGGATTATAACTTTGAGATACTCAAAAAATTAGGGATAAAAAAAGCTACAGATACTAAGCTTGAGTTGTCTGTTCCTCAAGATATTAAAGATGACGGTAAAGCTTTATTAAGGCAGGCTGGTGTGGATATACATAAGCCGGTGATAGGGATTCATTGTGGGGTGGGATTTGGGAATAAGGCGATTGAAGCGGGGAAATATGTGAGCTTTATTCAAGAAGCTCTTAATCAACATGATGTTCAGTTTGTGTTGACTGGCTATACCGAGAAAGAAAAAGAAGCTATTTCCTACATTCTTGAACACTGTTCAGAATCGGTAAGCTATGTGGAAACAAAAACGTTGGATGAATTGTTGGGTGTACTCTCACATTATTCTGTTTATATAAGCGTAGATACCGGGCCCTTTCATATCGCAGCTTCGCTAGGGATCCCTATGCTGGCTATCTTTCCTACGAAGCGGGTGAAGCCTGTAAGTTGGGGCCCCTTGGGCACGCGTCATTTTGTTGTTAGGGCAAATCGACGTTGTTTACATGATTGTCCTCATCAAGGATGTCCGTATACGGTTTGTTCCGATGATATTTCTGTTAGAGATATGCTTGAGAAGTTTAAGGCTTTGTTGGTGGGGCAAGGCGTGTCGGATGTTGGAGATCAGTTGGTGTATTGGTTTAAAGAATCTTTGCATACGCTCGTTGTGTATGACGATGACACTAAAGAAGACGCGGATGTGCTGTGTAAGAGTCTTCATGAATGGGGGTTTTATGCGATAAAGACACGTAAGGTAGATCTGAAAATATTAAGAGAAAATGATATTTCTATTATTAGGAACTTAACAATTAAGAAAAAGCTGAGGTTTTTTTATTTGGCACAACGGGCCAATAAATTTTTGCATCATCCTCCTTTATGTGATCATAGCCGAGAGGGAGTGAGTTCGGAGGCTGAGTGGGTCAATAGGTATAAAAAAATGTTTCATTTGAGACTCTTTTAAGCTGCAATTTCCTTTCGGCCGTTGTTTCTTTATCAAATAAGTCGTAGTCTTAGAGAGAAGAAATCGCTTCGATTGTTCAGTGGCGATTAAGGAAAAAACTATGAAAAAAAATTATATCGTTGTCTTGCAAAACCAATACTTATTATTTTTTGCAGATAAACCTAAGAAAAAAGGGAATTATTTGAGCAATGTAAGATTGTTTGAAATGAATGAAACGACTAAAACTAAAGATATTTGCGCGTGGAGCAAGAATTATGAAGGGTCTGGGTTTTCAGAAGTTGCGGATTGGGAATAAGCGTTAGGTCGTTAATTTAAGACATAAACTTTTTTTTAACAAAACAAGGGTGCTTTCGGGCACTCTTTTTTTGTAGGTGTCGCTAGAGTCACATTCTATTGAGATTGTCTCGGCGCCGAAACAATTGAGACTCATCTTGGCCTAT
This sequence comes from uncultured Candidatus Marinamargulisbacteria bacterium, assembly GCA_938082985.1. Lineage (GTDB taxonomy): Bacteria > Margulisbacteria > Marinamargulisbacteria > CALLLO01 > CALLLO01. The sequence continues at coordinate 30,321 of CALLLO010000112.1, forward strand.
TTCAGGACACTAGTATCCGGTAAAAATAAAATAACTTCAGCATAAAACAGGCAAAAAAAAACACGTCGCAGACGTGCATTTAAAAGATAAAATAGGCTATCCTCAGTATTCGACTAAAAACGCGGAGGAATAGCCTATGACTAAATTTAGCACAGTTTTAAATCAATTATTACAATTTTTGGCCCAACAAGAGTTTGAGAGGTCAATAAAACAGTTTAAATGAGACCGATATGTAAAATATTTCACCCGCTGACTCAGCACACGACATTTACATTTAAAAACCCTAAACAAGGTAAAAAATTACCTGGAAAACTTCGCCTAATTGGCTATTATGACCATGAAAAAAAACGTATACTTTTTTAACCCATAATTTTAAATTAGCCGCCATTACCATTGCCAAGATTTATAATGCGCGTTGGATGATTGACTTGTTCTTCAAATGGATTAAGCAAAATCTTAAAATTAAGTCTTTTTTAGGCAGGTCCAAAAACGCCATACTTTCTCAAATTTGGGTCGCCATGATTTATATACTTTTGTTGGCTTATATTAAATTTCAATCCCGATTTTTCTTTCCTATTCTGAAATTAGCTCGTTTTATTGATGAAACTCTCTTTTTTTCGTCAACATCTTATTGAAATCATGGGGTTAGCTCCTCAAAAAATTCAGGATTTATCGCCGATTGGGCAGCTTTTACTCTGCTGATTTTTTACTGGACACTAGTGAAAACGAGTCAGTTATATAAGAAACATATTGAGATATCTATAGAGAACACCTTTGTTGTATTCGAGCCCTTAATTATTGTTATTAGGGGAGTCTTTGTGTTGATGCTTGTGTTAGGTATTTTTTATGGGTAGGATTAACTCATTCACAATAAAAAATTCAAATAAAAAGAGGGATAATATGATGAAGGAAAAGATTTAAAAAGGGTTTACGTTAGTAGAGCTCATTGTCGTTATTGCAATTTTAGGTATAGTAGCCGTTGTGGCCGTTCCTAAATATTACGATACGACTACAACAGCTAAGTTAAATACACTTCAAGGCCAACTAGGAACGATCCGTGGAGCACTCTCACTTTATTATGCTGACCAAGCCTTATCAACAGGAACAGCAACATATCCTACAACGCTCTCTGCTAGTTTATTTAGTGATGGAACTATCCCAGTAGACCCCTATGATTCTGCTTCTACAGTAACGGTAACTGCGGAAGATCCTATTACAACCTTTTCGGGAGTAGGTGGCTGGGTTTATAACGCGGCGACAGGGGAAGTCAGAGCTAATGTTACGGGGCATACCGCCCTCTAAAAAGTGGCTCTCATCTCCACGGCTAAACAAGTCAAAAGCACCCTCAAACAACTACAATCGCAAGCTATTCGTACACAAAAAATGAAAAAATTAGTGTTTAGTCTCAGATTGGTATTACGACAATAATTTAGGCATACTGACACTCTCAGCCCAGTCACAGGTAGATGAGATTACGATTACGTTTTAATTTTGTTCAGAAACGAAAAAGTTAATAGGGCTGTTTAATTCGTTTAAAAAAAGGTATAGGTAGATGTATGAGAACAAGTATTTTTGATTTATTTTATATTGGCATTGGTCCGTCGAGCTCACACACCATTGGTCCTATGCGTGCAGCCAAGCGTTTTGTTGTAGATATAGAGACGTCCGGATTATTAGCCGAAGTGGCGACAGTTAATATTTTCTTATATGGTTCCTTAGCTTTAACGGGTATCGGACATCATACTGATAAGGCCCTACTTTTAGGGCTTTTGGGTGAAGAGCCTGAAACGGTAGATACGCTTACTATAAATAAGCGCGTAAAAACAATTACAGACAATGGGAGGCTTCTCCTTTTGGGTAAACAGGTGATATCTTTTTATCCTTCTTCAGATATTTCCTTTTTAAAAAGAGAACGGATGATGCACCATTCAAATGGACTGTATTTTATAGCGAGAGACGATACTGGAGTCATTTTGAAAGAAGAAAAAATGTACTCGGTGGGGGGTGGTTTTGTTATGACGCAAGAAGAAATTTCTAAGAAGTTTATTTCTCATCTAGGTCACGATGCTAATGTGATTAACCCCTTTCGTACGGGTAAAGACCTTTTAGATTTATGCATAAGTAAAAACAAGAGCATTGCCGATATTATGTTAGAAAATGAAATGCAAAGACATAGCAAAGAAGAGATCGAGGCGTACATAGATAGCTTATGGGCGGTTATGCAGGAGACGATAGACAGAGGGCTTAATACGACAGGTATATTACCTGGGGGGCTCAAAATAGAAAGGCGCGCCCCAGATTTATTTAAGAAGCTTAAGACTAACTTTATGCCTGACGGAGGTGCCGAAGTTTTAGATTGGTTATCTGTATATTCTATAGCAACAAACGAAGAAAACGCCTGTGGGGGACGTGTCGTTACGGCCCCAACTAATGGATCTGCAGGAATCATTCCGGCTGTACTTAAATATTATGATAAGTTTTGTAAGCCATTAGATAAACAATCTTTATATACATTTTTTCTTACGGCAGGAGCGATAGGCTTTTTATATAAAGAAAATGCGTCGATATCTGGGGCTGAGATGGGCTGCCAAGGTGAAGTCGGTGTAGCCTGTTCTATGGCAGCAGCGGGTCTCGCTGCTTTATTAGGTGGGTCTCCAGCGAATATTGAATGTGCGGCTGAGATTGGCATGGAGCATAACCTCGGTCTTACGTGTGACCCTATTAAAGGGCTTGTTCAAATCCCGTGCATAGAACGTAATAGTATGGGGGCTGTAAAAGCAGTAAATGCGGCTCGGTTAGCTTTAAAAAGAACGGATCAAAAAATTTCTTTGGACCGTGTCATTCAGACAATGAAAGAAACCGGTGAAGATATGAAAGCTAAATACAAAGAAACATCGAAGGGTGGTTTAGCCTTACATAAAGTCGCGTGTTAATCGCACTCTAATACTTGTTGAATATAAAGGGTTTGGATACATATAAGTTGGCGCCTATTTGCATCGCAACTTGGATATCAGAATATTGAGATAGAGCACTGAACATAATAATGGGTATGTGAATAACAAGTTGCCACATGGTGTATATGCGATGTACCACATCTAGGTTACTGGACGCGGAGGCCTTACTTACACATGTTTTAAAAAGATTGGGACGGTAGCCAGAGACTTATCGAATTTTAGTCATCTTAATAAAA
>CALLLO010000113.1 GCA_938082985.1 uncultured Candidatus Marinamargulisbacteria bacterium
TTGGCTCTTCTCCATTTTGTGTTGGTATGGAAACCAATGACAATAAGGAGTACACTGTTCTTTTAAAATAGAAAGTCTGCCATATTATGAGTAAAATTGACCTCTCCTTAGACATAGACTCCCTTGAAATCCTCTCTCAAACCGTTGACACCAAAGGGAACATCGTCATAGAGGTTCAGAGTAAAGCCACCGATACTCCCTGCCATAAGTGTGGAAAAACAGCGACGAAGCGCTATGGATATGGACCGTTTTTGACGATAAAACACCTACCTCTTTTTGATAAGCCAGTCTATTTAAAAATCCGGTCAGTTCGCTATCAATGTGAACATTGTGATGACCATGCAACAACCAGTGAGCAATATGATTGGTGTGATAGAGGCTCAAAAACATCAAAAGGTCTTGAAAAATACCTTATGCGTAGCCTGATTCACAGTACAGTTCAGGACGTATCTCGCAAGGAGGGTCTTGGCTATAAAAGCATTGTGTCGATCTTACAAAGGCATATAGGAGAGAAGGTTGACTGGTCTGACTATCAGGATCTCGAGACTATTGGTATTGATGAAATCTCCTTGAAAAAAGGATATCAGGATTTTCTAACAATCATCAGTGCTATAGAGCAATCAGGGCGTCTGACTATTATTGGTATCTTAGAAGGGCGTCAAAAAAAGGATGTTAAGGACTTCTTTGAATCCATCCCAAAGCCTTTAATAGCAACAACGAAGGCAGTTTGTAGTGATATGTATGACGGGTTTGTACAGGCCGCAAAAGAGGTATTCGGTAGTCAGGCAGTAGTGGTGGATCGTTACCATGTCGCGAAACTTTACAGAGCCCCTTTAGATAAACTACGTATTAAAGAAATGCGTCGATTAAAGTCAGAGATTTCTGCCGAGGAGTACTCTAAACTAGAGGCAATGATGTGGATTCTACGCGCTCATCATGAGTGTTTATCAGAGGCTGATAAATCAAAGCTGACGCTGCTCTACAAGTATTCACCGGCTCTTAAAGAAGCCCATAAATGCGCCCTTAAACTGACTCATATTCTCAACACCAAATGCAATAGAAAGGTCGCTTTGAGTAAGCTGAATAGGTGGATAAAAAGCGTCGATAATAGTGATGTGCAGTGCTTTGCCACCTTCATAAAAACTCTTAAAAAATACAAACCAAGTATTCTAAATTACTTTAAAGCCCGAAAGAACAGTGGGTTTGTTGAAGGCCTTAATAATAAAATCAAAGTCGCGAAGCGGAGGTGTTATGGATTCATCAAGCCAGAATCTCTTTTTCAACGTATGCAATTGGACTTAATAGGCTTCGATATGTACGCTTAAATCCGACCAACACAAAACGGAGAAGAGCCAAAAGATGGGGTTTATGAGGCGCTTACAGAGGTCGATAGCAGAAACCAGGAGGAGCTCGCAAGACAATACTCCCCTGTTGAATAAACAGGAATCCCCTTGCTTTAGCTAGGGGAGGATGTCAAGCTCTTCATTTGCTGTGTCGAGGTTAAGATTTAAGCTTTCAAATTGTTCAAGGAGCGTGCCTGTAGAGGCCAACAAGCGAGCGGCAGCCAAATCTTCAGTAGTATCGGACATAATCAAAGATCCCTTTGCTAAGAAAAATTCATGGCTGGCATCTAGAATATCAAGGAAACTACGGGTACCTGCGTCAAATTGCTTCATATAGATGTTGCGCACATCTTTCTTAGACGTAACAGAGCCCCGCAAGGCCTTTGATTGAGCACGCGCACTAACCATTTCAGCATAGGAAACACGAACTTCTTTTTCGGCACGACGCATTTCTTTTTGTTTACGGAATTTTGCTGAGCGCATTTTAGCGCGTAATTCGCGGCGCTTACCAATATCACGTCCACCATTTAGGACGTTAAAGGTTCCAATAACTTGGCCCACGATATCGGTTTCAAGCCCTTTTTTACCAGCAAAATTATGATTTCTTTTGGCCTGGAATTGCAAGTCAACAGAAGGCATAAAAGGGGCTATGGTTTTATCAAATTCCGAAGAGGCAACGGCTTCCGTTGCTTTAGCCACAATAACAGAACGGTTTTTCTTGGTAGCGACAGAGACAGCTTCTTGAACCGTTGAGGGGAGTAAGGAGTCGTTAAATTGAGGAATACTAAGGGATTGTGCTTCAACACCAACGGTTTCTTTAAAGTTCGCATAAGCCGTTTCAAGATCTCCTTGGATATCGCCAACGGCGGCCTTGGCATCATATAAACGGGATTGGACATTTTTTTCATCACCAGTTGTTGCCTTGCCAGCTTTAACCAGCTTTTTAATTTTTCCTAAAATAGATTGATGGATGAAAACGTTTTCTTTTGCAAGCTTTACAAGGCGTTCGAAGCGGCGTACAGCAATATATTTATCAAACACATCAAAAGCAACAAGCAACTGCGCTTCTTCTAGGTTTTTAACGGACTGAAAGAGCTCTTTTTTGCTTTTTTGGATATCATAGGGCGTAGCAAGACCATCAAACATTTTTTGATTAACCGTTACAGAAGGGTCATAACGGGTGCTTGTACGACTGCCGTGTGTTGGCGCCAAAGCAATGTTGGTTGTTTGGTGGTTTTGTTTAATATATTCACGGCCATATCCGGCTCTTAAATCAACGCTGGGTAAATAGGTCCCTATGGATTGGGTAACCTTATGACCAGAGGCATCTTTTTCTGCTTTTTGAAACAAAATTTCAGGATTTGTGTTAAGGGCTTTGTTTAAAGAAGATGGCAAATCTGACACGCTTTTTTCAGCAGAAGAATCGGTCCCATAAACCAGTGATGTGCTCAAAGATAGTGCGGCTATACAAGCCGTTGTTTTTAATGTGAATAGCCCAGTTTTTTTCACGTTTTTGACCCCTGTTTTAAAAAAGATATAGCCCTATCATACCAAGAAAAGGACTAAAATTAAATTAAAATCTATGTAAATGAAAGATATATTAACATTGGTCGAAAACATTGGGCTGCACCCTAGAGTCTATATGATCACATTATTTTGGCTCTTCTCCGTTTTGTGTTGGTCGGATTTAAGCGTACATATCGAAGCCTATTAAGTCCAATTGCATACGTTGAAAAAGAGATTCTGGCTTGAT
>CALLLO010000114.1 GCA_938082985.1 uncultured Candidatus Marinamargulisbacteria bacterium
AAGATTCTTCTTTCGCGTAGAGGCCTAATGTTTCTCCGTTAACAGACATATTTACAAAGCTATAATCCACTGCGATTATTCCAGCCTCTTGTAGTTGCTTAAGAAAAAACCATTCCAGTACGCCAACTCGTCTTCTATAGCTCTGTAGTACAAATGATTTCATACCATCCAAGCGAGTATTCCCTTTAAGTTTTACTTTGTAGGAGAGTTTTTTTTTATGGGAGATATGGTCCGATTTAGCTCCTTTTAGTCGGACATTGGCTGCGTACCTTTTGTCCTTATAGTGGATAGTAGCATTGACTTCATCTTCTTTTGAACTAAAGAGAAAGCTGGGGCTACTGCCATTGTTTTTATAAGCAGGTTTTGACAGTGAGAGAGTTTTCGCTCGTTTGAAAGCTAATATGTTCATATCTTTAAAATTTATATCAAGATTAATATCAGGAATATCTTGTTTTGAAACGTAGCGTAGATAAAGCTCCAAAAAACTTTCTCGACATTCACGCGTTAGTTCAGGGAATTTTGTAATGTTGGCACCTAGGGATAGACCAATCATAAGTCCGATTATGAGCTTTTTTTTAAAGTTTATGTTTAATTTTTTAGAAGGTTTTCTAATTTTGTCTTTAATCCACATGACTTATTTTTTACCCACTTTTTTTACCGTATAGGGTGCCATATAATAGTTTTTTGACGTTTTTGTTTGTCGCTTTCTTTTCTTTTAGGTTAAGTTTTAATGACGAGCCTTTTTCTAGTAAATAATCCATTTGGACTCTGTCTAATACCACATTAGAGATATCGATGTGCCCACCTTCATATTCAGGTTTTTTTTGGAATGCGACGATGCCAAGTGTGCTGTTTTTAATATCTATGTCTTGGCCAGAAATAAGAGAACCATCTTTACTTGTCAGCCCCAGTTCCGCACCTTCAATGGTACACTGCGTTAGATTTATGTTACTACGCTCACCAGCACTAATCGCTTTATCTTCTACATTTGAAATATGCACGTCCGTTATTTCAATTTCACTACCAGATACATCTATTGCGTCGTTACCTATTTTATTAAAGCGACTACGTAATATCGTGCCTTTTGCAAAGTCTGCGTCTAGTGCGTCGGCTAAACTGTTTTTAAATAGTGAGTCTTGAATACTAAAGTTAGTTCTCACAATATTTAAAAAATCATCACCGCCTTGATTGTTTTCAAAGCGACAGTGACTAAAATCCACCTGAGATTCGTAGAAGTTTAATGCAGCACTCAGCGTCCAATGAGGGGTAGCAATATTAGATAAACCCTCAAAGTGAACCCATTCAAATCGAGATGGAGCTCCAGCGTTAAGGACGACAATACCTTGTCCACTTTTGTTTGATGAATATATACGAATAGGGGCATCTTTTGTTCCTATAAACAGGAGGGGAGAGTAAGAGAGGAGTCGTGCCTTATTTATAAGGTTGAGCTGAGTACCTGCCTGGGCACTTAGCGTATAGCCTTGAGGGATTTTAATAGAGTTAGATAGTGTCCATGTTCCTTTTTTAATATGGATGGTTTTAGTTGCTTCGTCTGTAATAAAGAAGGGGACCTTGTGGCTATTACTTGGACTTAACAGAAAATCGTCATCAAAGTAGTCTGGGTCGTCGTAGGCCCATAGTCGTACAGGGGTTTCTTGTCTAATCTTACCGTGGGTGTTTTTAAAATATAGTGTAAGCTCATCCGTTTTTAGCTTTTTGTTTTCAAATGCTGTGGTTTCAATCCGTATTGTTTGGTATGAAAACCGAGAGCTTTCGTCTCTTGGAGGAATACGTATAGGAACCTTGATAGGGAGGTCTGATTTGTTGTAATGGAGTCCAAGAACAGTATTCGGATTGTTGTTTACGTTGATAACTTGCAGCTCTATAGCCACATTAGAGGTAGATACTAAAAAGGCATCAAGGGGGGTCGCTTTAAAATCTTGGAGATAGGCCTTTCGTAAATTTTCTTGTTTTGAACTGTAGTAGTGGTAGTGCTTGTAGCGTGAGTTTAGCTCGTAGCCGATTATGATCCCTAGTAGAGTTATGCTTATAAGGGCTATGGTTTTTGTAGTACTTCTGAGCATGGCTATCGTCTCACTGTTTGTTGTATCCCTGAGACATATTTGGAGTTTTTGGTAACCTCAAATGAAAAGGTCTTGGTGATAGTGTCAGCGTCTTTATCTGCGTCTTGTGAATATTTAAGTTCCAGGATTTTACTGTAGTCGTCCCTAAATGTAGGGAGGCTTTTGGCTATAGGATCTAGGTAGATGAGAGCTGTGTCTAATGTTAATCTGTATCGGCTGTCTAGAGAGAGGAAGTACTGTCTATGATAACGATTAATAAGTGTCGGGAGTAAGTCACGGACTTGGGAGGTTCGTACTTTAGGGATGACGCTGTCTTTTAAGTAGTGTTGTAAAGTCTTTGCTCTGTCTCCCTGTGTGAGTTCTGTCGGATTTAGTCGGTAAGATTCTTTTATACCTAATCCGCCTTGTTTTATTTTTATCTCTAAGACAGGATCCAAAATAGATCCAAATAGATCTCCATACCAGCGAATCCTTACTTTTAATCGTTCTGCTTTTCCCCCTACATTATCTTCATAAAAACCGAGGTCCTGTGTGTCAAAATAAATATTATTCACAAAACGAGGGGCATAAATATCTGTAAATCCTGCACGGTTAAGTTTAATTACTTGGTTTAATTTAGCTTCTGTGAGGTCTTGTACTAGGAACTTGCGTTCGTATCTCCAGTTTCTTGTAGGCGTGAGCATCCCCCTTAGCTTAAGCCTTTGTCATCCAGGATTAAGATATCGAGTTCTTTTTCTTTTAGGGCTAACCTACAGACGTCCAAGTCCTTAAACGAGGCTATTTCTACAAGGAAAGTCGCTTCTAAAGTATCTTTATCATCGACAAGTCTTTTCAGTTTTACGCCTAGTGCATGTTTAGATAAGAGATCTGTGACATCCGTCATGATAGGCTTATTTGGCCCCGTGTAGCTAAGCGAGAGGAGGATCCCTTCTGCCACAGCGCCTTCATTCCTATTATTAAAAACGAGAACACTCGTAATGAGTGCAAAGCCAATGGTCGTAATCATCGTTTGCCCAGCACCAAACCCAAGACCTAGAGCAATAGTTAGAAACAAGTAAGCCAACTCTTCAGGTTCTTTAATTGCAGCTCTAAAACGTACGATAGAGAGAGCCCCAACAAGGCCTAAGGAGAGAGCCAGTGACGATTTCACGATGGTGATGATAAGCATGGTCGTCGTGGTTAAGATAAAGAAATTTCTAGAAAATTTGTCCCGATTAGAGAGCGATTTTCCATAGGTGAGGTATATTTTTCTTAAAAGAGTAGAGAGGATGGCTGCGAAGATAAAGTTTATCGCAAAACTAGAGAGAGAAATACTTGGCACTTGATTGACAAAAAAATCTTCAAAGTTTTCTAATGTGTTCATACTAATTGAGGTCCTTTATATAGGGATTAAGTTTAAGTGTTAATACTATCATTTTTATACTGGGATTGATAATAGTTTCAGACTTATTTTTTATACGTATCGTACTGATTTAGTAAGCGCATGTGCTAAATACGCCTCAGTCAGTAGTGCAAACATTGAGGAAATAGAGCTACTAGGGAGTTTTCTGTAAAAAATGTGTATAAGCTTAATTTAAAACATAAAGTGTTCTTCGATCTTAAACTAGTTAATTAACTAAGTCCTTTATCTGTGGAGTTTAGTATCTAAAAAATCATTTTTATAGAGGGATACCAATACAGATCGCTATGACCTGTATTGGTATTCCTATTAGGCTGAAGTTCTATCGACAACTAGTGGTGAGAAATGTGTAGGTATTTCCCCATCATGATTAGTAGGCGCAAATAAAAGAACTTTTTCAAGCGCTTCATGTGTCCTATTTCCAATGGCATTAGAGCGATTAGGAGGTGGTATAAGAGCAGTACTCGTTGGCCTGCCTTGATTCTCATGAAAATGGCTCACTAGTGTCTTCTGGTATAAAGTTATTAACTCTATTTTTAAATTAAATAGATGACCGAGAATGTCTACAGCGATTTCGGTAATTGAATCACTACCCGTGCCAAGTTTTTTTAAGTAGTCAGCGGGACTCAGTGGTACCTGAATCTCTACCTGATCCTTTTCAATCAGAGTGTTTATATTTAATCGATTTTCTTCGCTTAAAGAGAGGTACTTTTTATTAAATAACGCGCCATCTCTAGGTATATCTAAAGATGTAAATGCACAATTACCGTCTGCGGCCACCTTCATAGGTGTGTAGGTACTATCCTCGTATTTTATTGTTAACTGAGTATAAAGAAAGTTTTCGTAAATAGCTTGGCATTTAGCCTCAGCGTGACTTGCAGCAACTGCCTCCGAATCTTGAGCCTGGGCGAAGCGAGTCAGCAGAGCCCTATTGTCGCTAGAATCTAATCGGGCCAGACTTGCAGGACTTTTAGACTCTTCGGCTCCTGCTTCTACTCTGAGGTTCCGTGGGGAAGAATTAGATCCTAGTGAAGTAGCTCTGTCTAGTGTCTCTTTTTTACTTTGTGCATTGTTATACACCTCAAGTTGCGCTTTTTGTGCATTATAAATCTTATCGTTTGTTATGTCTTCACTCGCATAGTCTTCACGGGCAAGGTCATAGCCAATGCTTTTATCTAGTGCTATTTGTAGGTCGACTAGGAGTTTGTCTTTAAGCTCACGTGACTCAGGCTTTATATTGTTATTTTTCGAGGCATCTTCTACTATCTTGATTACTAGGCCTTTGTTTTCTTTTACAAATTTAGTGATGTCAGTTCTAATTTTAGACTCAAATTCAGTGTAATTGTCTGGTGTAATTGTCTGGGGGTTGGCTTGTGGTCTTTGGCCTGGTGATCGGGGGTGACTTAGGGGGGTAGCGGCTGGTAACATCATATTAAGCTCCTTTTATTTTTTATGTTTTTTGCTTTCTTTTAACTTATCGTGTTACTTATTGTAAAAATTGCATTCTTTTTTATTGCCCACGTTCTTAATAGAAAATTCATGACTAATAGACGTTAATTGTAGTATTAAATGTGGGTGTTTGTAAACAAAGCTCGTGTCATTTCTCTTTTTCCAGGAGGGCCTGGGAGGGCTTCTACGCTAGCACCACAGGCTTTAAGTGCTCGTTTAAACTTTCCTTGTGCACAAAAGGTGACCCACATAGCTGGCCTTTTTAATCCGACTACTATCTTGTTGACTTGTTTTTCTTCCCAGAGTTCAGACTGACTGCCAGGGCCAAAGGCGTCGTAGTAAACCAAATTGTAGTTTTCTTGGCTAAAATCATAGTCTTCAATTTTTTTATGAATCT
>CALLLO010000115.1 GCA_938082985.1 uncultured Candidatus Marinamargulisbacteria bacterium
CCTATAATTGTTAGGGCGAGTGTCACTTGTATCGCTAATTTTGTTTGTAACTTTAAGCGTCTGAAGGGGTAATGTCTATTCTGAATGACATTAAATAAAACAGGAAACCCCAAACCGCCAATAATGATAAGCAATGAAATGACCCCAATCACAGGTACTTGTGTTGAATACATCATCAAACTATCAGGAAATAAAGAAAAGCCTGCATTACAAAAAGCTGAAACAGAATGGAACACAGCTACAAATAAATCTTGAGACCAATGAGAAAAATTTCCATACCAATAAAAAAATAAAATGCCCGCGCCCAACAGCTCTACAATAATCGTCACCTTAAATATAAATGAGATAGCTTTAAAGGTTTCTGACAAACTAATTGTAGAATAATTGTCCTGCATCTCTGAACTCGCTGCTTGAGACACCCGTTTGTGCAACAACAAGGCAATGAGAATAGAAAAAGACATAATCCCTAAGCCACCAACCTGAATCAAAATCAAAATAACGGACTGACCAAACAACGTAAATGTAGTGCCTATATCATTGACGACTAAGCCTGTAACGCAAATGGCTGAAAAAGCTGTAAATAAGGCATCTACAAAGGAAATCCCTTCTGACGCATACGTTGAAATAGGAAGACTTAATAATAAGGAGCCCAAAAATATAGAAAATAAAAAACCTAATAAAAAAAGCTGAGTAGGCTTTATCTTTAACCAATTAATCAACATCTTGAAATGAGACAACCGACCTACAATAATAATCAACAACGCGATCTGGCTGAGAAAATAAGAATAGTCCAGAGTCTGAGACGGTAAAAAATAAAGAATAGGATAGCAAACTAAACAATCTGTCGGTGATGAAAAAAAGTAGGTAAGACGGTTTTTTCTAATTAATAACCGAAGTAACACATCTCCTACAAAATATGCTAAAAAATAAAACTGAATTTGAGTAAACAACATAATGTTAGATGAGCTTAGGTGAAACCCAAAATCTAAAACAAGCAGTACGAACCCACCTAAACAGGCCACAGATGAGGATACGTTTAATAAGGAGTGTATCCCATTTAAAAACGACTTAAAGGCCTTGTGAAGCACATCCCAAATATTGAGTAGTGAGCCTAAAAAGTCTTTTTGAACCATCGTTTTACCTTTTGTTTGAGCCCTTGCCATTTGGTGAAGTGATACACAACCGCACCCGTTTTGAGCCCGTACATCACTAAGCCTACCGCTGTAGCAGACCTCGGAGTCTCAACAACGCCATGAATCCCATCGGGGAGCCCTTCACGAATATTCATAGAATATTTCAACTCTATCAACTCAGACAAACCCTTTAATTGGCCTCCTCCTCCGCATAATACAAATTTAAAACTAGGATCAAAGGCATCTGGAATCTGCTGTTGAATTAATTTAAGCAGCTCTAATGCTCTGGCCTCTAAAATTTGGCTAAGGAGGAGTTTCTTAATGGTTTTTTTTCCGGTTTCTTTCGTAGCAGCCTCTATTGTTTCATGTGGTTCGACACGCGCCATCGAAATATCACCGTATAAGATTTTTAAACGCTCGGACTCGGGTAAAGATATTTTAAGACAGGCAGAAACGTCTCGAGTGAAGGTCCCACCTCCGATGCAAATTAGGGTAGATTGAGTGAGGATGCCCTGTTTAAAAATCGCGATTTTAGTAAATTCCCCCCCCATATCGCAAAGTACGGAACCCTGTTCGCGCTCCTTTTTAGTTAAGTAAATTTCAGCACTGGCCAACATATCTGTCATCAAACCACTAATACGTAGTTGTAATCCCTTTAGAATACGTGTCTGACTAATGATGCTATCCGCGTCTGCCATGATAACAAGCGTCTCTACTTCTAATTTCTTCCCAAATACACCTACTGGATTTTGGACATCTACACCATCTACCCTGTATATATTAGGAATAACGTGAACCATTGTTTGATCTTGAGCTGTCACAACATTTTTGGACCGTCGTAAACATTCTCGTTTATCCAAATCACTGATTTGGCCGGTGTCTTCTTTAGATAAGAGCACCCCAATATTTTTCACAAACTGAAGTCGATACGGCAAAATAGAAGACACAACGCGTGTAGGCTTTAACCCCGCGTCACGAGAGGCTCTTAAAATGGCGCGTTCTATTGAGCGATATAAATCATCAATATCGACTACTTTTCCTTTTAACATCCCAGCAGACACACTCGTCCCGAGACCCAAAATTTTAACATCTCCTGAGACATCTACCTGACAAATAGCCACGCTTATTTTATTGGAACCTATATCGAGTCCCATAACTGTATTAGTGTTTTCAATCATAACTTACTACTATTTTATCCCTCACGCGCAAATCAATATGATTAATCGTTTTTTGTATTGTTAAACCACTATAATACGACATAAAACTGCTCAATCTAGAAAATTTATCTTCTAGCGTCTCAAAAGGACCAATATATATAGGTAATGTGTCATGTAATAAAATCGACCAATCCTCATCTCCTATCTTCTCAACTTGTATCATCTCTTTAGGAAAATAATGCTCAATTAAGGCTTTTATCTCCGCGATACGCTCAATCAAATCCTGTGGCAAAAGAGGGTCTTGAAAATAGGTGGATGAAAAACCGCGAATGATAAGTAGCTGTTGGTCGCCTCTGATAGAGGCCTCACTATCCCCACTATTTAAAACAGTCCCGTCTTGGGCTACAAAAATAGACTGCCCGTGTACCCAAAAAGATACCCAAGGTGTTTTTTCTGTAATAAAAACACGTAAATGCCGCGGGCCCACAAATTTAAAACGAACATTTTCAATCGCTAAAAATTGGTCCAAAATATACTGCTTCATACCTAAAGCCAAAACACTAACCACAGCGCTTCTGTTATAAAAGGGAGCAATAAAACGTGTGAGCTCTGCTTCTGTCACAAACGATTGGCCTCTAAACTCTACTTTTTTTAAAAATAAGTACGGGCTAAAACTCAACATAGCGACAATGCTTAAAATAAAAAATAGAAATAACACCCCCCGCCTAGTCACAGGCTTTCTCAAGGCTGGCGCCTAATAAAAGCTGTTCTACCAAATCATCAAAGAGTAGGCCTTCATACGCTGCTTGCGCCGGCAAATCAGAGGTCTGAGTCATGCCTGGAGAAGTATTAACCTCTAAGATAAAGGGGCCCTGATCAGGATCTACAATCATATCTACACGAATAACGCCTGAGCATTGAAAAAGGCGGTAGACACGTGTGGCTAAGGCTTGGCACCTTTCTGTCAGTGCGGGTGATAACTCAGCCGGTAAAATAAAGGCTGTCATTCCGGCTGTATATTTAGATTCGTAGTCATAAAAGCGGTTCCCCGGCCGAAGTTCCAAAACAGGCAAGGCCTTCAAAGGCTCATGCTCTAACACGCTGATTGTAATTTCTTTCCCTTTAACAAAGCTTTCCAATAAAAATGCCTGATAATAACCAATCAATTCTTCTGTTCGAGCCAAAAGCTCTTCATCAGAATCAACAATAAACACGCCCACGCTAGAGCCTTCCAAATTAGGCTTTACGACAACAGGATAAGAAAAAGCTTCTGGAAGCTGAGATAAACTCTCCGTAAAATAATCAAACTGAGATGTTGGAATACCGTCTTTTCTCATAACATGCTTTGCGCTTAGTTTATTAATGGTGAGAACAGAGGCCATAACACCAGAACCGGTGTAAGGAATACCTTGTTGCTTAATGATACTTTGCACAGAACCATCTTCACCAAAGGTACCGTGAAGCGCGTTAAAAATAACATCAAAGCCACTAAAATCTAGAGAATCGACGGGATCTATACACACAGCATCGTACCCTTTTCTAACTAAGGCTTCGCAGACGTTTAAACCTGAACGGATAGACACCTCTTTTTCGCGTGAGGGACCGCCATATAACACAGCAATTTTTTTATTCTTCATAGTGTTACCAATACAACCTCCGTCATTAAGTGAACGCCCTTAGACTGGACTATTGCGGCTCTAGCCTCTTGTATAAGAGCCACGACCTCACTGTATGTAGCGCCTCCTAAATTTACCATAAAATTAGCGTGCTGGTCAGAGAACATAACCCGTCCCTTTTTATACCCTTTGAACCCGGCGTCTTCTAACAACTGAGCGGCATGTAAACCAGGAGGGTTACGAAATACACTACCGAAGGTTTTGTCTCGTAAAGGTTGACTATTCACTCTTTCATTTACATTATCGAAGATATCTTTTTTAACCTCTTCAGGAGACTTTAGAGCGCCATAAAAACAGGCGGATACAACAATCCACGGCTCGATCTGAAAGGAACTAAACCGATATCCGAACTCTAATTCAGCTACATCTTTTTTAACGAGGGTTCCATCTGGGAGCACAACATCGACGGAGACTAACATGTCGACGATCTCTTTGCCCCAACACCCAAAATTCATCGCAATCATACCCCCTACAGAAGCCGGTACTCCTGCCATAAATTCAAAGCCAGAAAAGCCTGTCTCTTTTGAAAAAGACATAAGTTGGTTAACACCAACGCCTGCGCCGACATGGACGGTGTCGCCCACAAAGTGAGGTGTTTTGTACTGACTAGATAACTGAATAATTGGAGACAAAGCGTCCGAAGGCTCAAAAACCGTATTAGACCCTTTCCCTAAAATAAGACACGCATCGTGCATCGCAACATAGTGTGCCATCTCGGCGGCATCATCAAAAACAAAAACATCCGAAACATATCCCTCTCCTTGAAAGCTTGTTAACTGGGATATGGGAACCTGTCGTGTATGAATCATCTAAGTGTCCTGCAAGGCAGTCACTAATTTAGGTCCTATTTTCCAGATATCTCCAGCCCCCATAGTAATGACAACGTCGCCAGGTTGGAGCTTAGGGCGAAGGATAGTCACAATGTCTTCTTTGTTTGGAATAAATAAAACATCTCCCTTAATATTAGACTGAACGAGTTGGGCTAAAATACCAGAATGGATACCTGATATTGGAGTCTCTCCTGCGGCATAAACATCACAAATAACAACAAGGTCCGCCGCCAAAAAAGACGTAGCAAAATCACCTAAAAAATCACGAGTACGTGTATACCTATGTGGCTGAAAAATACAAATCAATCGTTTATCTAAGCAGGATTTAACCCCTGAAAGGGTCGTTTTAATTTCTGTAGGATGATGACCATAATCATCATAAACATGGACCCCTTTTGCCTCTCCCCTCGGCTGCATTCTCCGCTTGGTCCCTTCGAATAAGGCCAATCCCTTTTTAATCTCTTCAAAACTAAACCCTAAAGAAAGTCCAATAACGAGACACCCTAAGGCATTATAGACATTATGTGTCCCAAATTGGCAAATACGGATAAGCCCCAAATACTGAGTACCCTGATAAACATCAAAGCTAACACCTGAAGCGCTAAACATAAGTTTTCTAGCTTGATAATCACAGCCCTTTTTTAAACCAAAGGTTTTTACACGCTCTGAATCAAAAGGCTTGGATAATTCCAAACACAAACCATCATCTCCATTTACGGCGACAACACCTTTCCTATCTATAACCCCTAAAATAAACTGAGAGAAATGATGTTTAAGATTCTCCACTGTTTTAAAATAATTCATATGCTCTTCTTCAATATTGGTCAAAATCCCAAAGTTAGGATGTAAGCTTAAAAAACTACCGTCACTCTCATCTGCTTCTGCGACAAAATAATCTGATTTTTGTATCGCGAAAGAACTCTGTAAGTTGTTAACCATGGAACCAATAATGAAGCTAGGTTTGCATCCCATTGACTCTAAAACTGTAGCCATAAATCCAGAGCTTGTTGTTTTGCCATGTGTCCCTGCAACGGCGATCCTATGTGCAGCATCATTCATGAGATAGTCCAACATCTCGACGCGCCTTAAGATCAACAAGCCTTGTTTTTTAGCGTAGATATATTCGATATTATCTTCTGAAATCGCGGTTGAAACAACAACAACTTGAGCGCCATCAAGGTTAGATAAGTGATGAGAGAAAAAGATCTTTGCGCCTTTCTTTGTGAGCATATCGGTAATAGAGGAGGACATAATATCAGTACCCGACACCAACCAACCCTTAGCCAAAATAGCCCCGGCTAAAGGACTCATCCCGCTTCCACCAATTCCTAAAAAATGAATACTTTTTTTTGAGCTTAAATTAACCGTCATCATCCACCAAATTTATATAAGAGACCGAAATAATTTTGATCTAAACCAAAATCAGTCTGAGTATATTGTAAATGAAGAAAGGAAAGAGCAACAGGCCCAAGTTCTAATATGGCTCCATAACCCAAACGTTGGTGTTCATACTTTGAGTTCCAAATACTATCAGCTTGTAGTGACAACCCACTGTTCAAGCCCATTTCCAACATCACTTTCCCAAAATCTTGGTTCCCCATAAATTTTAAATAATACGGCTCAAAATCTATCCCTGATTCTAGGTTAAGCCCCGGGCTAAAGGATTCCTCTACCCCAGAGTTGTTCCAGGTAAAATCCGAGGAGGTTAAATAACGCGTATACGCACCAAACCATACATACTCAGTCGCTTGATAATAAAAGCCAATATCGCCACTATATCCAATCGCATAATCAGACGCCAAGCTTTGGTGCATCTGCTGAGAGGCGACACCTATGGCTAATTTGGGCGTAATATATTGAGCTACATTAAAAGACAAAATCCTAAAATTATGAGCAAACGACCCTGTAATTGTAGGCAAAGCATCCGTCTCTCTTTCTACTTCGGGAATCCCTGATGTTCCAAACCAGTGATACCCTATGCCTACAGAAACCCCGGTCTCCCCTTTCGTAGCTACGCTCATAGATAGATCGTCATACCCAAAATAATCGTTACTCGACTCTACCTTAAATTGAAGCTCTGTCAGACTCGCTAAGCGTGCAGGGTTTTGAAAAATAGCAGAGACTTCTCGCCCTGTCTGATTCCCGTCAAATAAAGACGGTCGCATATACGCCTTCGTCGGCACATACACAGCTGTATCTGCCCAAGTACCGCTTGTTATTCCTATCATCAGACATAAGAATAACGACTTTAGATATCCCAATAACTAGCCTCTTTTACCCAAGCGCGAAAGCCATTGCTTAAATATATCTCCGCCCAGCCATTTACGACTTTAACCACCTTAATTCGAACCCCTTCATGTACAAAAAATTGTGTTTTCAATGTCTCAGATGGGCCAGATTTAGCCGCTACTTTTCTCTCGATTATCACCGCGGAACGACCCAAGAATTCAGCATTATAATAAAAAACGGTCACAGAAAAAAAGACAATAGACATACATACACTGGCCGAGTAAATCGCCTTAAAACTACCCCCTCTACTGTCCCCTTTTTGATAAAAGGCACCGGCCACACTAAGAAGAAAAAAAACTAAAAACAGGCTAAAGACATCGTTAATACTCACCCAATGAGTCCCTTCTTTAAGTAATTCGACTATAAATAGTCGATTATCAACATCATCAACAACTTTATCTTGGGAAATACGCATGTTTTCACGTAGGTTCTTATCTCGGGGCCTAAGACGAGCCGCACGATAATAATAGGTCATCGCTTCGCCCAATTCTCCCAACTTATAATACGTATTCCCAATATTATACATAAGATCAAACTGACGAGGAGCTGTGGTCTCTATCTCTAATAATCCGTTTAAGGCTTCTTCGTAATGACCGGCTTTATACGCCGCTCCTATGTGAGAGTATACCTTCGCGCTAAGGACCTGAGATGAACATAAAAAAACAAGAAAAAACACTATAATTCGCATGCCTAAAACCCCTTCGCTTTGGACTTCAATCGTTTTAAAAGCACAGCTACTCGCTGAACTAAGCCTTCGCTATTATCAGAATAAGAACCACTATAACTCGCCTTAGAAAAAGCCTCTAAAAGTGCACCGATCTCTGTAACCAACTCGACATCAACCCCTTTTTCTCTTAACAAAGTGGCTAATTCCGAGGCGGTAAACCCCTGGACAGAAACTCCCGATCGCTCAGATAAAACGTGATACACACACTGCTGAAGCTGAGCGACAAGCTCAACATGAGACGCATCCATGTCGAGATTTCTCAGGGTTTTAAAGGCTTTGGGATACGCCTGTTTAGCTGTTTTATTTTCAGAACCTGTCTTGAAAAGACGCTGTCTGCTATACCTAAACAGACACAGAAAAGCCCCTAAACTTATAAAAGAAAAAACAGCTTGGTATACACGATTTTCCCAAAAATATATATCCTGAGAATCCAAATCCATCGGCATATTTAAATATCTCAAATCTCGAGACAAGGCCACGGGTCCCTGTGTATCTACAAACGTTCTATCACTCTGTCCAGATGGTGAAACCTGCAGTGTCTGAGCCCCTACAGATTTAGATATGTATGTTTTAGAACGTGGCGAGAAATAGGTCACAGTAAAAGTGGGAACACGTGCAGCACCGGATATACGCGGCACCACGATGTATTCAAAGTCTCTACGTCCTGACACCCCCTTTCTGAAAGAAATATGATCAGAAATATTAGATCGATACACTTTAAAGTCGTCAGTGGACTCCACATGAACATCTGACACACGTGTCAGCCCCCCTTCTCCGGATAAAGAAAAAGACAATGAAAAGGGTGTGTTCTGAGTGGCAATACGTGGATAGTCATTCATTAATTTAAAATCAAAGCGACCCACAAGCCCCATAAATGACGCGGGCATATCCTCAGTAGGCAATGGCAGCACATGTATCTGCTTAGCCTCTGATTCAACACGCTGCTCTCCATCAAAAGGATGTACAACAAAGGCTACTTTTGATGACGCAATAGTATAAAGGCCTTCCTTAATAGGGAACAAAGATTTACGGACCAATTCTTGAGTATGATAATTCATATTATCGACCATTTTTACATCTTGTTCTTTCTTCACTTTCAGCTCTTCCGCCCAAAACCCAGTAAATTCTGGGATTTCGTATGAAATATTACTCCACAAACGCACTCGTCTATATAAACTCAATTCATAGACAACTTCCTCTCCAACATACATGGACTCTTTGCTTACCTGCGCATGAGCAAAAATGCGAGCACTAGGCTTGCGTACATTTTTCTTTTTTTGGGGGGATTCTTTTTGAACGATGTCCGGTATTACGTTTACGCTTAGCTCACGAGTCTTATAGGTCTGCCCCTTAATCCTTGTTGTTGAGGGAGGAAATACAAAACTACCGACCTTCTTAGGTACCAATACATAATTAAAAATCTTAGCCGCCGACGATACACCATTAAAAATAGACAGAGATTGCTGTCTAGATTGTGAACGAAGCGTAAACACTTGAGACGTGTCCGGGATGACAATAGAGGGACTCCCTATTCCAGGCCCTGATACCTGAATTTTATAGGTAAAAGGTTCACCCACCTGAACAGTAGCTTTATCCAACGATGCGGTAATTGTAATCCCCGCGGCCCAAAGCACAGCAGGGAAAAATACGCATAAACATAGACTACCAATCTTTTTCAACGGTACCCTCCAACACAGGTTTTTTCTTGTACTTTTCCCGTGCATCCCTTTCTTTGTCCGATAAAAAATCTAACATTTGTTCCGTCAATTCCTGTTGCTTTTCTTCCTCAGTCTGTTCCTGATTTTGAGCGTCACCTTTCTGATCTTCTTTTTTTTCAGACTCATCATTCTCAGAAGGCTTATCGTCGTTCTTTTCGTCACCATCTTCATCAGGTTTTTTAGAGTTTTTCTGTTGCTGCTCCTGTTGTTTCTTTAGTCGAAACGCATACTCAAAATTTCTCTTGGCTTTGTCATGCTCAGGGTCCAGAATTAAGGCCTGTTTATAATAATTCAAGGCTGAGTCATAGTCTTCTTTTTTTACAGCGGTGTTACCTAAATGGTATAAACCATCAGGATGTTGAGCTTTATCCAAGCCAGATAGAGATTTTAAAAACAATTTTTCTGCTTGTTCATACTCTTCTGTCTCATAAAAAACCTGCCCAATATTATTGTAAACAGCTGCAGATTCACTCCCGTCAGACAAAGCGCCTGAAAAGGCCTCTACTGCTGTTTGATAATCGCCCATTTCATAGGCACTGACACCCTTTTTATTCGCCATATATTCACTTATCGTCACAGCAAAAATTCCATGACTCATAAAAAAAAAGCACAAAAAAATACGTATCATGAGCGGCTCCTTCTCTTCCTATCTGGAATCAAAAACTCAATAAATAAAAGTAAAAACACAAAAAATAACACCGACTGATATTGATCTCGATACGATTTGTTAAGCTTAGCTTCCAACGATTCTTTATCTAATCGTGACAAGTCTTTATAGACCAAATCTAAAACACCGTAGTCGTTACCCACAAAGAAATGCCCGCCTGTTTCATTCGCTAGTTTTCTCATGAGCGTATGATTTGATTTTGATAATACAACTTTGTTAGCCTTGTCTTTTTTATAGCCGCCATACCCTCCAGCCTGAGGCTCTAAAGGAATAGGTTCTCCCTCCACGCTACCTAATGACACCGTATAAATAACCATCCCTTCTTCCTTAGCCACTTGCGCCGATTCGACTGGGTCATTTTCAAAAGATTCTCCATCGGAAATAATCACCAAAATTTTACGCTTGGCCTGACTTTTTTTCTTAAATGATAAACGCGCTGTTTTAATCGCAGTAGCAAGGTCGGTTCCGGGCTTAGGTATCGAGCCTATAGTCGCATCGTCTAAAAAGAGCTTTACTGCAGAATAATCCAAAGTCAACGGGCACTGAACAAAAGCGTTACCCGCAAACAAAATCAAGCCAATGCGATCCCCTTTCAAGTTTTCTATAAAGCTTCCAATTTCTTGTTTAGCAAAAGCAAAACGAGACGGTTGAAGATCCTTGGCCAACATACTTTTTGAAACGTCTAATGCAATATAAATATCTTGGCCTTTTCGTGTAACGGTATCAAATTTCAACCCATATTGTGGGCGCATCATAGCCACGATTAGAAGACAAAAAGCCACCATCCATAAGCTATAGCTCAAGAACCGCCGTGACAGGCTCAAGGTAGGCACGATACGTGGCCAAAGAGCGGCATTCACAAAAGCCTCTAAGCCTTTTTTACGCTTCCGGTATCCAATATAAATAATCCCCATAATGATAGGCACAACAAAAAAGTAACCAGCATAAGACGGATTAAAAAATATCATGGGATAATCACCAAAATTAGATTTCTGATACACATTTCAACAATCATTAAACCGAAAATCCACATAAGTAAGGTCGGGAAATGATCAAAGTAATCACGATAATGCTTCGTCATAATATCTGTTTTTTCTAAAGCATTTATTTCTTCATAAATATCTTTAAGCCCGTCACCGTCAAACGCACGAAAATATAGGCCATCCGTCATAGTCGCAATCGTCTTCAAGGTATCTTCGTCTAAATAGGTTTTCTGTGACGAATACACCTTTCCATATACAGGATCGATATAAGGAATAGGCGCCCCACCTTCTTTACCCACACCAATCGTATAAATTTTGATACCCATATCTTTTGCAAACTGACTCGCAGTAGCCGGATCTATTTCACCGCGATTGTTTTCACCATCTGTGAGCAAAATCATCACCTTAGATTTGGATAAAGAATTTTTCATCCTGTTAAGCGCTGTCGCTATGGCCATACCAACAGCTGTGCCATCTCCAGCCATGCCAAGCTCTACTTCATTTAAGTAAGTAGAGAGGACACCTTTGTCAGAGGTGAGCGGACATTGGGTATAAGCATCACCGCCAAAGACCACGAGTCCTAAACGGTCGGTGTCTCTTTTTTGAACAAAATCGAGTAAGGTTTTTTTAGCCACTGTTAAACGGTTGTCTGGTTTAAAATCTTCAGCCGCCATACTTTGAGACACATCTAGCACCAACATGATATCAACGCCTTCAGTACTGACTTCCTTTTCAATTAACACCGCTTGAGGGCGTGCTAATGCGATAATAATTAACAGAAAAATAAGCAAGCGAATGACAAGAGAAAGCTTAGAAAAGTATTGGGTACGTTTTGTGGCAATTTGCTTGAGAGATGCGACATCTGAAAAACGAATCGTACTTCTATAAAAAAACCGATCTCTTAGAAACCAAGCCACTAAAACGGCCACAAAAAGAAGAAACCAAAGCGGATCTGCGAACCTCATGTTACCTCCTCCTCAATAACACCCTTAACAGCCTGAAAAGATCTGACGTGTGCCTGGCCGTCAGGAGAAAACTTAGCAAACTTAACAAGATCAGATAGCTCAAAAAATTCGCGAATCGTACCCATAGTCTTAGGACTGAGTGCCTGCTCCAAAACAAGTAAAGATTCGGTTGACGTCATCTCTGAAATAGGGGCTTCACAGAGTACAGAAAAATAACGCTTAAGTATATCCGTTAACTCCAAATAATAGTGCTTTACTTGGTGTTTCTCTATGTATTGCAAGGCCTGCAATTCGTCTAACTCATCTAGCGCCTTCTGTGCAGCAGAACGCAAATCTAAAGGGACAACTACACACTGTCTTCTCGAGCGAATCCAACGCAGTGCGTAAAAACCTGCAACAAGTATCAAGATAATTAAACCGCTACTATATAATACAATGCGCCTGTACTGCTCCCAAGAAATCTGAACAGAAAAAGGGTCTAAAAGACCTTCCAGCTTAACGGTTTCATAAGGGTCATCTGACAACAAGGCATCAATACGAACAGGGGTAGCAGGTAAGGCGAAAGTAAGGAGATCTTCCCCTCGCTTAAACACAACATTTAATGAAGGGATGCGCTGAATTCCCGTATTAAAGAAGCTTAAGCTATACTGCAAAGTAAGCTGTAACTTCTCGGCCCCCTTGTTTTTAACAATAGTCTTGGATCTAAAGGATACACCTTCAAAATCATCCGCTTCTGGAACCGATACTAAGGATACATCGGCATCATAAGAGGCCTGAATGTTAAAGTGAACGACATCACCAATATGGACGACGTTGGGACTCACATTACGACTAATTTCGATAGCATGGAGAGGTAAAGATAGAAGAACTAACCCCACTAAAAGTAGCTTCATCGTTTTAATCGCCTTTTAAAAAAATGAACCAAACTATTCAAATACGGTTCATCTGTCTTCATCTTCACAGATAAGACGCCTGAGGATTTAAAAAAACGATCTAAATCGAGCTCTTTGGCCAGCGCCATTTGGTGGTAAGCCGCTTTAACTGAGGGAGACGAAGAATTAATATAATAAAGCTCACCAGATTCGGCATCTTCGAGAGCTAATATCCCTGAGCTAGGGAGCTCTTTCTCATGTTTATCCTGAATAACGACAGGCACAAGATCATGTTTTTTTGCGGCCATCTGAAATTCGGATTCAAAATCGCCATCTATAAAATCAGACATAACAAAAACGATGGCCCGTTTTTTCTGTGTGCGTAATAAAAACTTAAACGCCTCTGCTAAAGACGTTTTCTTAGACTCACGCTTGTGAACAAAGATATCTCGCACCAACCTCAAGACATGAGATTTTCCTCGTTTGGGCGGCAAATAATATTCAACAGAGTCTGTAAATAATAGTAACCCTACTTTATCTTGACTCTTAATAGCTGAAAAAGCCAACACAGCCGCAATCTCTGCAGCTGCATCTAACTTCGACTGTTGTGATGAACCAAACTCACCTGACCCACTCACGTCGACCATTAAAATAACGGTTAACTCTCTCTCTTCTTCAAAAATCTTAATATAAGGCTCACCGCCCGTTCTCGCCATAACCTTCCAATCTATAAATCGAAAATCATCCCCTAACTGGTAGGGTCTCACATCTGCAAAGTTTATGCCTCTTCCCTTAAACGCAGACTTATATTGACCAGCCACAACCGCATCTACACTATTACGCGTCCTAATTTCTAGGGCTCTAATTTTTTTGAAAAGGGACTTAGGAATCATAGTTTATGGAACGTCAATCTCAGCGAAAACACGCTCGATTATCTCATCCGCATCTACCTCTTCTGCTTCAGCTTCAAAGGACGGTATGACACGGTGACGTAAGACATCTTTACCTATCGCTTTAATATCTTCAGGCGTTACATAACCACGACCTCTCAAAAAGGCGTGTGCTTTACCCGCTTGAATCAAGGCAATAGAGGCACGCGGACTCGCTCCAAAACTAATCAAACTATCTAAATCTGGTAAATCTGATTTATCAGGATAACGTGTGGCAAAAACGATATCGAGGACATAATCTTTAATTTTCTCGTCAACGTAGACCTGTCTCACCACATTTTTAGCACGTGCGATATCCTCACGCGTTAAAACTCTTATCAAGGGAGGGATATCGGAATCCCCCGCCATACGGTTAATAATAATTTTTTCTTCTAACTTGGACGGATACCCCACTTTTAATTTTAGTAAGAACCGGTCAATCTGAGCCTCTGGCAAGCTATATGTTCCCTCTTGGTCAATGGGGTTTTGTGTTGCGAGAACGAGAAAAGGATTAGGAAGGGGATGCGTCCGATCTCCAATCGTCACCTGTCGCTCCTGCATAGCTTCTAGAAGTGCACTTTGTACCTTAGCTGGAGCACGATTTATTTCATCTGCGAGGACAAAGTTAGCAAAAATAGGGCCTAATTTAGGTGTGAACACCTGATTAGATTGATCATACATAAGGGTTCCGACGACATCAGAAGGTAGAAGATCGGGTGTAAACTGAATACGGCTAAAGTTAACAGATGTTACATCGGCTAAGGTTTTAATCGAAAGCGTTTTCGCCAAACCTGGCACGCCTTCTAAAAGAATATGCCCGCCTGTGAGAACGCCAATAAGGAGCCTCTCAATAACGTACCGTTGTCCAACAACAACCTTTCCTACTTCTTGCAATAAAGACTCTACAAAAGCAGATTCCTTCTTAACCAAATCATTAATGTGCGATAAAGCTTCACTCATAACCACCACTCCTCTAAACTGAACTATATCTTTTTGCGATCATTATAACTGTAGCTGTGCTGAATGAAAAGTGGCCGACACTCATGTTATAGTTACTTCATGAAAAAATATATACACCTTATTGTCGCGCATGACAAAAACTTAGGCATTGGCAAAAACAATGATCTCCCTTGGCACCTCCCCACAGACATGGCTTATTTTAAAAAAATCACAACAGAACAAACCGGAAAAACCCGCAACACACTTATTATGGGACGAAAAACTTGGGACTCTATACCTGAAAGATTTCGCCCACTACCCAATAGAACAAACATTGTATTAAGCCGCTCGAAACAAGACCTGCCATTTGGTGTCCTACAAGAAAAATCTCTAGATAAAGCGATTGAGTTGGCGGAAGATGAGAGTAAGGTTTTTGTCATTGGAGGCGGGCAAATTTTTAAGGAAGCCCTGGCACATCCTAAGTGTCGGACTCTTTATATAACACGCATAGATAAAAGCTATGACTGTGATACATTTTTTGGAGATTATTCTGAGCTCTTTAAATTGGTAGATGAAAGTAAGGCTGTGGATAGTAAAGCTGGCGTGGGCTTATCATTTTTGCGATTTGTTAAGAGATAAGCAGAGACATCTCCACTCCTCATAAAAAAAACGATATTCCTTTTAAACGGAATATATAATGCTATAAATTGTGTTATCCACATTATAAATAAGGAGAAAATATAGTGATAAGATCTGCATTAATAATGAGAACGCAATTTACCCCTCCAAAAACTAAATGAAAAAAGAACTATTTATATTGCCTGTAGCTCTTTACTCATCGCAGTTCTATTTACCATCATATTTAGCGTTATCTTACCTATCATCGGGCTAAACGAATATAATTTTCTCGCCCCCTTTTCTACCATTTTTATGGCCGCTGGCCTCTCTGTAGCGCTCATTAAATATCAATTTTTAAACACCAACATAGTTGTGTCTTCTGTTATCGCCATTATTTTAAAACTATCCTTCTTTATCGTACTGATTCTGTTTACAAAAGCCTATATCCCTGAAATCTATCATGTTCAACTATTTATTGGTCTTAATATATTTTTAATTATATTTAGTCGTAGCATTTTAAATTTTCTCATACGCTCAATTAAAACCACCCTATCTAAATTTAGATTGGACATAAATGAAATAGAGCGTAGCTTATCGGCCTCCCTTTCAGACAAGGAAACCTACGAAGACTTCATCTCAGTTATTGGCGCTCACTACACATTGCTATCTTCCACCTCAACGAAGTCTATAGACAAGACCCACCCGGGCCTACTCAATCTAATTAATATAGCTAATACAAATACCTTTTACACCATTGAATTAGATTTTTTAAGCCCGGCTCCCTCCTCTATTTTAGTCCGATATGTACACGGCCACTATCTTGGTGCGTTTATTATCCCCAGCACACTCGCACCTAAAAAGAAGCCCTATTTAAACCGATTTCTATCCTCATCCTTTGTTCATTTTGAAAAAATTAAACAGCTCCCTTAAACGCCAAGTTCAATCACAAGTCGCCTCCATTAAAGAAAAAAGGAAAATGGATTCTGAGTATAATATGGCAAGAGAATTGCAAGAACAGTTCCTGCCCCTCCCACTCCCCACTTTTATGGGTCTCAGCATCGACTACACCTACAAACCTTCCCCTAATATCAGTGGTGATTTTTTTGATATGCATAGTTTTGGTAAAAATAAATTAGGCTTTATAATTCTAGACGTTGTAGGCAAGGGGCTCCCAGCTATCTTTATTACAATACGAATCCATTCTCTTTTTCACTCCCTTATCACCCCTGAACAATCTCCGAAAGAAGTACTGTCCACTTTAAACAAAGAACTCAGCAAACTGTCTGTAAACAAAAAAAGCTGTGCCTGCGTTTATCTTGAACTAAATATTAAAGAGATGCAGGTGAAATATGCCGATGCGGGGATGGGTGTAGCCTACCTATGTCGTGAGAACACGCTTATTGAGCTAAGAGCAGAAGGCGGGCTTATGTTAGGCATGATGGCAGACTCCGAATATACAGAAGGAACTATTGGCCTACACAAAGACGATGTCATTATTATTGGGTCAGATGGACTTACTGATATTGAAAATGAAGAAGGAATCCGATTTGGGGATGACAGATTAAATGCGATATTAAAGGCGTATCAACCACATACAGGCGTGTCTATAAAACAGACTTTGGATCGTGCCTTTGAAACCTTTTCAGCCTCTATAGTGACACCTAAAGATGATCTCACTTTTTTAACCTTTGAGATATTAAAAGAGACAAACATTAACTAACACATATTAAAAAGGGCATTCAAAATACAAGTAATGTCTTTAATACCGCCTTTATGTTTTTACTTACCCTTATAAAAGATCTGAATTGTCTGCTTAAGCTCTACCCCAGAGGTCTGTCTAGCAACAACAGAAACTGAGTGCCTCGAAACAGTCTCTGGGATCGTTACCTTATGAAAAAAAGTACCTTCCTTAGAGATCACAGCAGACTCTCCATCTATACTTAAAGAATCGACATCGTCTACTCGACCCTTAAATAGAATCTTTCTCTTATATGAGACGAAGTTATTAACCGGAGTACTCACACTCAAAGAAGGTGCCACGCGCACAATAATAGGGGGAACCCTATAGTGAATACGTCTAGATACTGTGCTGATTTTATAGTCTGAAGATAAAGCCGCTAAATCGTAGTTATAAGACATATTAGGGGATGGCAAGGTGTCTCGGTAGTTAAAAAAGCCCTGGTCATCTAAACTAACATAGACGCCATTTATCTTTAGGCCATGTGCGCCTAACGCCTGTCCCTTAATGACAATATCTGCGCTGGCTGTCTTAAAATCTTGAATAGGAGACTGCACGACTAAACCTGCGGCATGGGTAACACTACCCACTACTAGTACTAGCAAAAAAAATCTAAAAAAACGTATTAAAAACCCTATCATAATTGTGCCTCTTTTCCGACTTTTAGTATAAGTGTTTTGTCAGGGCCTTTCAACAAAATCTTGTAATTAGACACGCTCTCGACATGATAGTCGCCCACTCTATCCCCAGCACTTAACACCCTCTTCTCTCCCTTGTACAAAACGATGCCATAACTTTTGTCCACGCCGTTAATAATACCCTGCAATGTCTCCACTGTTTGGGTGGGCCTTGACGGATGAAAGGGTTGAAAGGGATCTCGAGAGAAAGTGAACGCCGCAAAAAGAGACGACGACAACACACTAATAATAAAAGCTACACGCGTCATCATAATCCGTAGGCTCCTATTGTCATCTGCACGGATAATTGGACAGGGTCTACAGACAATCTTGATATAGACAGGTCTAAAACTTTAACGATTTTTTCGTAGCTTTCTATAGACGCTATAACTGTCATTAGCTCCTCATAACTAGCCGTCACACTCACATATATCGGATATAGCACACCTCCATTTTCTAAAGATCTCTTATCTAAATAGCTACGCGAGTTAATATGGACATCGGCTGACTCTGCTAGTTGTGGAAACACGGTATCCTTAAAATACAGAGCCTCTTTCTCAGTAAAAAAAGCCCTCTCCTTTTCCATAATAAGACGTCTTAATCGTACCCATTCCTTTTCAAGCGTGTCAGCATCCAACACCTGTCTTTGCTGTTCAATTAATGCAAATTCAAACAGCCGAACACTCTTGCTACGTTTTTTATACGTGTAAAAATCAGGAGCCACCATACTCACACATAAATAAAGACCTATAATGAGTGTTAAAAAAGCATACACATAGCGTGCATGTTCACGAAAAAACAATGAAAGCCGGTTCATAACCCCCTCCAATCAAATCTAATATGGCAGGTATTTTCTTCAGCATGATTGGATATTTTTTTTGTCTGAATATGACTAATATCGACATTAGAAAAAAAGAATTTCAAAGTGTTCTGAATATTAAAAATAGAGGAGGGATAATACGCCGCTACATCTAGTTTTACCTGATTTTTTTCAGACACAGTTAAAGAGACAATCGAAACATCTTCAGGAAAAGCCTCTAGTAACACCTTCATAAGTGTCACCTTGGAAAAAGGGTGCTGATGAAGTCTGGTGTACTGATTAATCTGATGTTGGTAAGTATCTTGTTGTTTCTGCTGATCAAAGGCCTTCCCCGACTCTAAGGCTTTAATCGACCCTTTTACTTGAACTAAACGAGTCTCCAGTATCCGTGTCTGCTCTGCAATATAGAGACGCACACCTTTAACTACAAAAAAACACAAAAAAATAACTATAATAAAAATAAGAAGATCTTGTCTGTTAAAAGCAGGCACCCGCCTTTTATGAGGGCTAGTAAGGCTGAGTGTCTGATTATATTTCTCAAAAAATTTAAAGCCTAAACCAATAGCCACAGTAAAATCGTTACTCTCTGTAGACTCAACCAGAGACGAATCAAAAGGAATATTTGAATCTATACTGTAGAGGCGACAGTCTATATCCTCACAATACGCCACAAGTTTATCAAACAAAAAGACACCCCGATCTAAGCGAGAGACACACACACATACTGATACGGGACCCAGATGAGGATATTGATTTGTATAACTGCGTAAAAAAAGTGTTAATTTTGCTAATACAGCGTCCACATACTCTGGTTCTTCAAAAAACCGGGAGGACTCTATCCGTAAGGATTGTGTAAAAATGATAGCCCCGCTCCACACAATAAAACAATCTAAACCCCCTGGTTCTCCCACAATAATCATATAGGGTTCTTCAGAAATCTCATGTTTCCACATAACCGTTCTGACAATAGCAAGAGAAGAAAGGTCTACTGCGATGAGGGTCATCTCCAAGGTGTCTGCCAAGCCTTGTATCGACGCAATCCTAGCGTGAGAACTTGCAGCATACAAAACTGTTTCACAGGAACAACGCCCCCCTTCACTGTCTTCTTTAAATCCTTGATAGCCGATTTTAAAATTATCATGGTAAAACAAACGATTAGCCGCCACTCTCATCTCAAGTTCCAAGGTCAACTCAGAGCGGCTTAGAAGAGGAAACTGTTCCGTAGCTTTTACATGTTCACGATCTGAAAAAGAAACAATTAAATCTTGGCCTGAAAAACCGCCATCATTCATGGTCATACGAATAAGCTGTGCCAGCCTATTACTATCAACGATTACGCCATCTACAACACAGTTAGCTGGCAGGGAGCACATCTTAACGCGACTAACGTAGGGCGCTTCATCCTGGCTCTGCACTTGAGCGAGAACAATTTTATCGTTCGTAATCTCTAAGCCAATGGCGGATCTAATATACTGAATTTTCCCCATCCAAAGTCTGAATATGTTCAATATTTTTCTTTAATTGTTCTCGAGCAGAAAAAGGTATAAGGTCATTCTCTATCGACTCTATAAACGCTATCGTTTCAACATAATCCACTTGAATAAGATCCCATACATCTAACAACACCTTTTCAAACAGGCGCTCAAATCGAAATATTGGTTTTTTACTAGAAAAATCAGGCGTAGTATTTGTGGGCAGCGTATAACTCAACTGTTTAAAAAAGGAGGCGTCAAACAGTAATAAAAAAAGTTCCTCGTCCTGCAAATAAATATCACCCTCTTGCATCCGCATTAATTTTAAGACAGATAAAAAAGTCTCATAAAGAGAAAGAGTATCGAGCGTAATTTTAGCATTTTGCGAGACGCGCGCATCGTCCACCAAGGCCAGGCGATAGCGAGAAGGTCCTGTAAATACAGAAACAAAATAACGTGGATACCCACGTCTCAAATCATTACTATCTATCGCCCAAGTATACGCGCCTTCTTTTACATTAAGCTTAGGAAACGTCCAGGTTTTATCCGCTTTGCCCTGTATCACTAAGCCTCGTTTTGTATAAGCTTTCGAGACTAAAGCCATCGGGGTTTCTTTATCCTCTCCCCATTCAGATAGGCCACGCCCCCAAGACAATTCTTTTCTCAAGCCTTTTTCTGTATACGCCGAAACAGTCGCAAAAACATCCTCCTTAACAGATATCTCATTAGCCGCTAAAACGTTAGCGGATACAACGTCTACTGAATATAAAAGTCTAAATGCGAGCTCATCTTTTTCAACACGTGCTTCTTGCACTACTTTTCCGCAAGAAAAAGCCAGAAACAAGGCTGCAAATAAAAATAATAAACGAAATGATTTCATGTGGGTACCCCAATATGGGTTTAATTATACTTAAAAGAGAGTCACATTTCCATCTTAGTTTTAATACACTCGCACGGCTGTCTAGAAAAGATTATCTAGCCTTTGTTCAAGTTGTTTTTCATAAAACTGGTCTAAGGTCGTTAAGAGTTTATCTGAAAAAGAGGACAACTCTTTTTTAATAAGCTTAGCAACGTCGTCTCCGATAAGCTTAGAAATGGGTTTTATAGCATCCTTCGACAATAGGTTAGACCCGTCTTTTTCTTCAGTCTTTAACAGAGACGGTGAAGGGATGCTAGCAAACCCAGATTTTTCCTTCGATTGTTGACCCGCCATAGCCTCCGCGTTGCCTGACATCTTGATATCCAGTTTGCCTTTTAACATATCTGAAATCACTAATAGGTCGTCTTCGGACTGTTCAGCACCTTCGATCAGACCAGTATCAAGACCTAACATCTTTATCATCTGACTGTCTTGTGACGTCAATTCACCCCCGAGTACCTGCGTTGCAAGCAAACTACTCAGATCAGAATCATCAAAAAGATCTGAACTCGCATCATTAGTGACAGCCTGAATTTCTTGAACCATACTCATAAATTCCGTCGCACTCATCTTAGTGGCTGCCTCGGCAATAAAGTCTGAGAGAGCGTCCGCAATTTTTTGTAAAAGGTCAGGAGGAATCGAGAGGCCTAACTCCCCTAAAATTTTCATAATGACGATGATATCCCCTATATCTTGGATCCCACGCTCCAAAATCCCCCTTAACATATCCACCAATTCGTCTGGAGATAGGTCCGCAACTATGGATAACATGTGCCCACCCACAGTGTGTTTACCTCCAATAGCGCCGCCACTATCCGACTCAAGCATCTTCATGGCCAAGCCAGAAATAGCCGTCATATCGCCCGATAAAACACGAGAGGATAGCTCCAAAGAGAACTCCGGGGACTCATCGGACGACCCCGACATATCACGTGAGGACTGACTAGCGCTTGTTCCCGCCTGTACGAGCGCTAATATTTGCGGACTAACGGACGCTGCTTTTTCGTTAAGATACTCTTGTACCTGTACCTTTTTACCTTTTTTATGCGGTTTCAATTCTTCAAATTGGTCTATTAAAAATTGAGAGTCAAACTCCCCCATACGCTCAAATAATTGGATCGCGTCTTTCACAAAGTCCGTTACATTTACTTGGTCAGGATTTTTAATCGAGTCCCCAAGTGTCTTCAAGATCGTATCAACGGCCTTATTTAAGGCGGGGTCTAGCTTAAGGTCTTTAATAGACTCGGATGTTTTTTGTAAATGATTTTTTAACTCTTGGTTGGGCCGATACGTCGACATCTCCGATGATTGAATCTGCAAAATAAAAACTCCTCCGCAACATTCTGCGTAATAATAAAGATCCGTGTATGTATACAATCGACAAAAAATAAAAAAGATATGCACCTAAATGCACCGTTTTGTTACAATGGTGCCATGCAAGTAACACTCATATCAAATGGCCACGGCGAAGACCTCATCGCTGCCACACTTATTTCAGCCATAAAAAAAGAACACCCGGACACCCACTTTGACGTGGTGGCACTAGTAGGAAAGGGCCATAGCTTTACATCTGTAGATTTAACCCCAAAACTAAGCAATCCTGACTTCCCGAGCGCGGGCTTTATCCGAACATTGGGAGATCTTTACAGAGATCTGAGAGCGGGAATTTTAGGCCATATTTTAAAACAAAGAAAGATCATAAAGGAGAGTATGGAACACAGCGATTATGTTATAGCGGTGGGTGACGTTTTTTGTTTATGGCAGGCCCGAAATAATAAAAACGTTCCAACCTATTTTCTCCCAACAGCTAAAAGCGACACGTTTATGCCGCATAGTGGTCTAGAAAAGTGGTTTATGAAACGACATTGCACGACGGTTTTTCCGAGAGATGAGATGACAAATGAGTCGCTTAATAGGGCCGGTCTTCCTAGTTACTTTTTTGGTAACGTTATGATGGATGGACTTATCACAAAAGGCCCCTTAGGTAAGAAACCTCACCCCAGCCCTCTCCCTGGGGAGAGGGAGACAGAGCCAATGTTAACTCTGGGAGTTCTTCCTGGTTCTCGGGAGGAGGCCTTTGAGAATTTGGGGCATATTGTGAAAATTTTAGAGCATGTCCGAACAAAGGCGAATATGTATGTGGCGCTGTCTCCAGCTCTCGATCAAAAAAAAGCTCACGCTATTTTAAAAGGCACTCACATTAAGGTTACGACTGAATTTAAAGCGCTTATTAACCAGGCTGACGTGATTATAGGTTTAGCAGGTACGGCTAACGAACAAGCCGCATATTTAGACGTTACTGTGATTTGTTTTCCTGGTTTTGGCCCTCAAAGTACACAGCAACGATTTGAGGAACAGGCGAAGTTAATGGGAGAAAATATTCATTTTTATAACACTCAAAACCCTAAAGAATTAGCTCAAGAAATAGATAGATGCTTATCTAAAAAAAGAGTTAAAGTTCTTCCTAAAAAAGGAAATGCGGCCGAAATAATTGTTAAGGAAATGATAGAGAACTAACGCTCTTTCCCCACTCCTCACCCTCCCTTTCTTTAAACTACCTGTTTAAAAACCCTATAAGCAGGGAATATCCATAATAATAAAAAATAAAGGACTAACTACTATGCAAATAAATCCCAGAGACTCGCCTCCAAGCGCACAAACACCTCGCACAAATCAAGAACGACAACCCCAGCATCGCCCTAACGCTACTCCTATTTCTTCACCCGAGGTACGGACTACTATACAATTGATAGGAACGACTCCCGCGCTTCCATATCCAGCCGAAATTTCTACAACAAGCTCATTCCCGCAGG
>CALLLO010000116.1 GCA_938082985.1 uncultured Candidatus Marinamargulisbacteria bacterium
GCGTGATGTTTACTATGGTGTATCTCCATTGTTTTAGTATCGATATGAGGCTCTAAAGCGTCATATGCGTAAGGTAATGTTGGTAATGTATAACTCATAATGTCTCCTTCTATCCGAAATAATTGTCTAAGCCAGCTTGGTTAGCCGTCATAGCTTTTTCGCCTGCACGCCAGTTTGCTGGGCATACTTCACCGTTAGCTTCGAAATATTGTAGTGCGTCTACCATTCTCAATGCTTCGTCTACGTTTCTACCCAAAGGCATGTTGTTAACAAGTTGATGTTGAACAATCCCTTTTTTATCGATCAAAAAAAGACCTCTATATGCAGCGCCTGAAGCTTCGTCTAACACGTCATAATCACGTGCAATTGTTTTATTGAAATCCGCAACTAGAGGGTATTTAACACCTTGGATGCCGCCTTTATTTTTTTCTGTGTTTAACCATGCAAAATGAGAAAATTCAGAATCTACACTCACACCAACAAGTTGGACATTTTTACTTTCGAACTGATCTAATTTTTCTTGAAACGCATGCAACTCTGTTGGACATACAAAAGTAAAATCTTTTGGATAAAAGAAAAGAACTACATATTTCCCTTTTAATGTTAGCTCTGATAATTTAAATGAGTTAACAATTTCTGTCCCATTAAGTACTGCTTTAACGTCAAAATCTGGGGCTTGCTTGCCTACTAATACTGTCATAACTATCCTCCTTGAATTGGAAAGTCATTCTAACATTACTAGTACTTATTTGAAAAGTTTGAACACAGCTCGAAGGCTCGAGCCGAAAATGATACACTGTGTCGCATGGCTGATTACACACAACGTTATGATGATAATGCAGACGGTTCCTTTTATGTGGATGCAGAGTGTATCGCTTGCGATGCGTGCAAAGGTATTGCGCGGGCTCACTTTAAGTTAACGGATGATTTTTCACATGCTATTGTATACGCGCAACCACGTACCCAGGATGAAAAAAGACTATGTATAGACGCTTTAGAGGCATGCCCGGTAGATGCAATTGGATCTCAAAATGACAAATAAAACACCTAAATGGACAACTGAACGATTATTTAAAGCCTTAGCTCATGTGAAGCTAGGTGGATCTACCTGTTTGTATACACGTGAAAAATGTGAAGAACTTCTTCCTAAGATCCTTCGTATTGAAGAACTTAAAAAAGAAAAAGATGCGGTTATTTTAGCTCACTCATATGTGGCTCCCGATATCATTCAAGCCGTCTCTGATTTTGTTGGGGACTCCTACGAGTTAAGTAAAAAGGCAAAAGAAGCGTCTCAAAAAACTATAGTCTTTGTGGCTGTAAAGTTCATGGCAGAAACAGCGAAACTTTTAAATCCTAAAAAACGAGTCTTAATCCCCAGTAAAATAAACGGCTGTTCGTTAGCAGACTCCATATCTGGGTCTCAAGTAGTCACACTCAGGCAGCAGTATCCTGACTACACCTTTGTCTGTTATATCAATACGACGGCTGAGGTGAAAGCTGAGTGTGATGTCTGTGTAACATCCTCTAATGTATATGCCATTATCGAAGCCATTCCTAACAATAAGATTTATTTTTTACCTGATAAGTTAATGGGGAAGAATGTTATTAATTACTTGGCCGAAAAAGGTATTCATAAAGATATTAAGCTCTGGGATGGCACCTGCTATGTGCATGAAGAGTATAACCCAGAGATGATTCAGTACATCCGATCTCAGCATGATGGGGTCAAGGTATTAACACACCCAGAATGCAGTGAAGATGTTTTGGCTGACTCCGATTTTGTTGGGAGTACCTCTCAGATGCTTAACTATGTAAAAAAAACAAAAGCTCCCTCTTTTTTTATGCTAACAGAATGTGGCCTAACAGGAAGATTAGAAGCTGAAAGTCCTGATAAGAAATTTGTAGGGACCTGTACGATGTGTAAGTATATGAGATCGAATACACTCGATGATATTATCCGCGTTTTAGAAAATGCTGATAGTGATGATATCGTTGAGATTAATACAAAAACTCAAGCTGCCGCTTTAATGAGCATAGAAGCCATGTTTAAATATAATATGTAGAAAAGCTTACCTCCTCCTGAGGAGCTTAAGCTTCAAAGAAAAAAAACTCACCCCCGCCCTCTCCAAAAGAGGGCGGGGGTGAGTTTTCTTACACCCAATTCCCAGGATTTAAGATATTATTGGGATCAAACAGATTTTTAATCATCTTGAAATGAAGTTTATCTGTTGAACTAAACATGAGGTCCATATAATTTTTCTTACTTTTGCCTATGCCATGTTCACCCGTTATTGTTCCACCCATATCTACAGCCTTTTTTAAAAGTTCATATTCTAAGTCTAATTTTTCTTCAAACCACTCTTTTTCATTAAGCCCTAGGTTAAGTACGTTAACATGCAAGTTTCCATCTCCCAAATGTCCGTAGGCGAGAATTTTTATAGTATCTTTTGTGTTTAAAGTATCAATATAGTCAAAATAATCGGGAATCTTGTTAGGCGGAACACTTATGTCGTGAGATTCTTTATGCGTACTTAATGCTTTAAGTGACTCTGAAATTGTGCGCCTAACTGACCATACTGACTTTATTTCATTGTCTGTTTTTGGCTCAAAAATCTGCTGGACATCGCAAGTATTAGCGGAGCCTATCATACTCTTGATCTGTGCCTCTACTGACTCTTGCGTAAATCCGTCACATTGGAGAAGAAGCTGAGCGCCTGAGTCAGGAATATCATGACTCTCCTTGCTAAAGTTTTTTACGGCTTCTATACATGTACGATCCATAATTTCAGCAGCGACGGGTTGTACTTTATTTCTGACTATAATGCGGAGACATCGAGCCGCTTCTTGAACGGTGTTAAAAGTGAGAAGAAGGTCTTTGATATAGCTGGGATAAGGAATGAGTTTGAGAGTTATTTTTGTGATTACGGCTAAAGTACCTTCACTCCCTACAAGAAGACTTTTCAAGTCGTAACCTGCGACATCTTTAAAGCGTTTACCTCCAAAACTAAACGCCTGTCCGTTGCCCCATACGCCTTCTAAGCCTAAAACATAGTCCCCTGTAACCCCATATTTGAAAGCTCGAGGTCCACCAGCATTTTCGGCTACGTTTCCACCTAAGCTACATATATCTAAGCTAGACGGATCTGGAGGGTAGTATAGGCCTTTTTTTTGTACGGCATCTTGCAATGTTTTAGTGAGAACCCCAGGCTCGATAACCGCTATGTGGTTTTCTTCGTCTATCTCTAATATCTTGTCCCACTTTTCCATAGCAAGAACGATACCTTCTGGGTTAGGAATACTCCCTCCGCTTTTCCCCGTTCCTGTCCCTCTAATGGTTACAGGGGTAAAACATTGATTGGCGACTGATATTGTCTGGAGAATATCGTTAATATCTTCAGGAAAGACTATACCCCCTGGATTCTCGGCTTTGGCAGATGAATAGTCTTTAGTATACGCACTATGTTGTAGTGGATTAAAAAGAACAACCCTGCCAGCTGGCAGAGTTGTCTTTAAATGGTTTAAACCATTACGCATGGTCTACCTGGGTTAAGTAACGCTCTGATTTACTCAATAATCTCAGTTACAACACCGGCTCCAACTGTACGTCCACCTTCACGAATTGCGAAACGCAAACCTGATTCACATGCTACAGGCATGATTAACTCAACCGTAATTGTGATGTTGTCACCTGGC
>CALLLO010000117.1 GCA_938082985.1 uncultured Candidatus Marinamargulisbacteria bacterium
TATCCTAGTCGCCGCAGCAACCCCATTCTTAAAACTATCCGTAGCCTTATTATACTTTAGTGTCGTACGTGGGTCAGCATGCGCCAAGGTCTGCTGAACCCGAATCAAATCTTCACCTCGGCCAATCGCTTCCGTAGCAAACGTAGCACGACTAGAATGAGGCGTAGATAATGAATCGACCCTATATTTTTTCCATATGTCACTCACCGCATTACTAGACATAGATCCATCCCCTAAACCATTCTTACTATATGTTAATAACAACGGAGATTCAGGGTTATCTCCATGCCCCGCAAGACCTAAATACTCATTTATGCGGCTTTGAAGTGCCGTCGGGATCCATACCTCGTTTTCCTTTCCACCTTTTACTTTAAATTTAAGAATAGGATAAGAATCAATCGTATAATTATCTTTCACTCTTAGCTGGCTTACTTCTGACCTGCGACATCCCGTCCCAAATAAAATAGATAACAACACCCAATCTCTAAGTCCCGGAAGAGTTGTTCTATCGGGCCCTTCCAACATAGCGAACTTTTCTTGTTCTGATAAATGATGAGTTACTACTTTAGTATGTTCTATATGTGGCCGCTTTACGCCTCTTGCTGGATTAGTACTCATAATTTGGCTTATAACTAAGTCATCAAATAAAGAAGATAGGGCACTAAGACGTGTACTAATCGTTCTATCTGATTTTTTATTCTTCTTCAGAAAATCTCGATAGGCGATCACATGTCCGGGCTCGGTTCGTCTAAGATCTTCTTTATTCTCTATCCCTAAAAATTGACAAAACTCTTTTACTGCGTAGAGGTAGCCTCGTTTTGTGTTTTTAGATATAAAGTTATTCCACCATGTAGACTCTTGCTCAGTTGTTTTTATCTGATCGAAAAGTCGATTAGTAGATAGTGAATTGTCTTGTTTGATTAAGTCCGACATCTTTATAGAAGAGTTGTAAAAGGGTCTTCCTTTTCCATTAAAAATTTGAGAGCTGCTCTAATCTCTGCAAATTTGTTGTCATCGGCTTTAATTTTTTCTGTAATGAGCTTTTCTAGCTCATATAGCTTCTTACTATTAACCGACACTCCCTGAATAAGATGATCTTTTAATGTTGCTGTTGCCCATTGTCTAAATTGAACACCTTTGACAGAATTTACTCTATATCCTACAGAAATAATGGCATCTAAATTATAATGATTAGTTTGATACGACTTTCCATCTGAAGCAGTTATTCGGAATTTCCTAATAACTGAATGTTCTTCTAATTCTTTTATCCTAAAAATATTCTTAATATGTTCATTAATCGTTGGAACAGTTACTTCAAATAATTCTGCCATCTGTTTTTGAGTGAGCCAAACTGTTTCAGATTCCAAGGGAACATCAAAAGACACGAGACCATCTTTTGTTGTGTAAACTTCCAATTGTGAATTTTTATTATCCATTCTTATAAACTCCCGTTATTTTAGATGGATTTATTATAACACCCTCCTTACCCGTGATAAAGCACGTTATCAACCATATACATGATTGCTTGCTTGCATGTTTTCTTTTACCCAAAAAGGGGATATACTATATATTACTTAAACTATAAAAAGAGGCCTGTTATGAATCACAATGAAAAAGAAAAATGTATCGCATCGCTTAGCACCCGCGTTAGACCATCTACCAAGAAACTATTAGAAGCCATCCCATTATTAACGGGAACACCTCAACAACAATTTGTCGATGAAGCTATATTAGCTGCCATTCAACACTTACCAGAAGACATCCAAAACAGACTCCACTTATTAACCGACTTAGTCCCTAAGAACACCTCAAACTGAGACTGCTAGAAAATAAAGCTCATTTTTCACCAATCGCTGTTTGAACAACTTCAGGAGCGTATTCATCCCACACTTAACGACACATACATCATCCTCATTATGACGAGGCCCATTATAAATAACGAGGCAACCCGAGCGTCTGTAAAAAAATCCCTAGTAGGATGCCCCGTCTAAGCCTAAATACAATCACATTTTTATAGTGTAGTTATCTTATGGTAGATTTAAAACCGACTCACGCAATTCCAAACGAAAAAGAACTAAACAGTCAATTTAGCGAGATTCTTTTAGAAATAACT
Source organism: uncultured Candidatus Marinamargulisbacteria bacterium (assembly GCA_938082985.1). Lineage (GTDB taxonomy): Bacteria > Margulisbacteria > Marinamargulisbacteria > CALLLO01 > CALLLO01. The sequence goes on from CALLLO010000117.1 coordinate 2,114, forward strand.
TGCGCAAAAGCTAAAGCCTATCAAAGTGTTAATAAAGAAGTTATCACCCTTTATTGGACGATAGGTAAGTACATTAGCACTAAAGTTAAAGCCAACCTTTGGGGTAAATCTGTTGTTCAAAAGTTAGCTGATTATATTAGTAATAAAAACCCCCATTTAAAAGGCTACTCACAACGAAACCTATGGCGAATGAAGCAATTCTATGAAATCTATAAGGATTCTGAAAAACTGTCACCGCTGGTGTCACAAATTAGTTGGACTCACAATCTTATTATTTTTTCGAGGTGTAAACAAGCGGAAGAAAGAGAGTTTTATCTGAGATTAATTATAAAAGAAAAACTAAGTAAACGAGAGTTAGAACGACACATCAATACCAGTTCGTTTGAAAGAGTTATGCTCGCTGATGAGGGGCTCTCAGCTGCTATTAAAACAATAGTAAACACTACAGGCGAAAGCCTCTCCCCATTCAAAGATACCTATATTTTTGATTTTCTTGATGATTTACCCCAACAACACAAAGAAAAAGACCTTCAAAACGCTTTAATAAATGGGCTTAAAAGCTTCATCCTAGAATTAGGAAAAGATTTTGCATTTATAGGACAAAACTACAAAGTAGAAGTCGGGCATAGTGATTTCTATATTGATTTATTATTTTTTCATAGAGAATTATCTTGCCTTGTTTGCTTTGAACTCAAAACAGAAAAGTTTAAACCCCAACATTTAGGACAGTTGAATTTTTATCTTGAAGCCCTTGATCAAGACGTAAAAAAGACGCATGAAAACCCCTCTATCGGCATTTTATTATGTGGAGAAAAAGATGATGAAGTCGTGAAATATTCCCTTAATCGTTCATTGAGTCCTACTGTAATTTCGGATTACAAAACAAAATTGATAGACAAGGCTATCCTGCAAGAAAAACTACATGAGCTGAAGAACCTGTTTAACTCACAATCCGACAGGTAGCCCCATATACATGTGTTCCAGGGAACACAAAGCCAGAAAGCGCCACAAACGGCCTATTGTGTACGTAGAGGCCTTATGCGGACACACACTTTGTGCTCAGATTTAAAAAATTAGATAGATTATCAATCACGTCTCGACGAGAAAGAGTTCTGACATTCACCATTTTTAAGTAAAGCGCTCACAATACTTACAAAAGTCTAAACAATTTAAGGTTTATGACAACTATATCATTGAAAACGGAACTTATGTTGTCCGCAAAGTGCCTCTACGTACACAGTAGGTCTTACTAGGCAAACTATATATCGTTATGTCTCTCTAACGGGAGAACTTCGGGCTCAAGGTATTAAATCAATAACTTTTTTCAATTCTATGAGGACTTTAACTGGATGTATTAAATTTTTTCAATCTATGGAACATTGTCCCTATTTATGAAAGGACACCCATTATTAGTAGTAAAGAAGACTAATCTAGATAGCTTCCTCATTAATAACTTAGGGCTCTATAGGCTATTCGGTAATTCCGTCCCGATATGCGGTTGAACCCTAAGTATCCCCTGTTTTTGCTAAAACACCCCTAATAATACCATTCAGGGCCATTGAAGCGTCTTCAGCATGATCAGCCCTTTCAGCCATCGCTTTGGCTTTTACATAAAAATCGATAGCATGCTGACTATGCCGCTGTTTTTCTTTACCCAAAGAAACCGCTGCTTTTTCTTCATGCACACTTCCTGATAATAGTAAGGAGAGCGACTCTGTACTCAGAGACACTAATGCTTCTAAATCCCTTATGACGCCATCTAAATCCAGCTTAGTAGTGTCACTAGACGGAGTCACTGGCGAGAAAGGCGGACATTCCTCGCCACTTTTTGAGTAGTTTTTTATAGCTTTTTTAATCTCTCGATCGGAACCCACTAGATTTCCTCCGGCACTATCCAAAACAAAAGTAGTGTCCATTTTTAGACTTCTTGTCTTCTTTTTTTGAAAAAAATGGGTCTCTTTTGAAGAGGCCATTTTACGCGTACTATGTGTTGCACTAAAAGAAAAAGCCTTGTCATTATTAGGTGGAAACATGGGTATACTATACAACCCTTTCCCCCCTTAATTCCACCCTACTAAACGCCTATTAAAAAGGTAACAATCTCGAACATCCGTCACAGAACGAAAAAATGTAATATGCATATCTTTCGATATGCATCACTGATTTTACCAGAATCAATCACGACCCACCCCACTTCTGACTTTCTATAGCTCAGCACCCAAGCTTTTGATTTTTAGCACTACGGGTTGATTTGAAGCCCACATCCACAGTGTCGAATTCAGAAAGACTTAGATTTACGGCTGACTTATACACTAGGTAGACTCTATGGGTACTTTACGTCCCCGTATTTCCGACCTCTATCTCTTATAGAGCTTCTTACCGCAGACTTGTAAAACCCCCTATCAACACATTTTGCCTTTCGTTAGGATGGGTTATTGGAGCGCCTACCAGATAACAAAATTCCTCCTTATTATAATTCTCGCCACTCATTATTTCAATAAATTACGAAGCACTTAAACCTGTATAATTAAAAAAGCGACATCATCATCTAACGTTTTAGATCCATGATAGTCTTTCATTTTATCTACGATACCCTTTTTTAAAGAGTCTTCATTCCAAATTTTAGATTTTAAAAAAATCTCAAGATTTTCGTATCCAAAATGGATTTTTCCTTTCGATTGTTTT
>CALLLO010000118.1 GCA_938082985.1 uncultured Candidatus Marinamargulisbacteria bacterium
CCGATATTTCCTGCATGTAAGTACTCCAAAATTAAGATATCACTATTGTATCTGACTTTTGACATTGTGCGAAGGTTATGAGACTCTTTTTTTATATGATACTTATTCAAAATGACAGCTTCTTGACGGGGCTCCAGTGCCACAAAAAAATTTGGTTAAGCCAAAAAGGAAGTAAAAGTAGCTTTTCGAAAGATCATATCTATCATCTTGAAGCATGTGAAGATATCGAGCATAAAGAAATGATAGAGCATGCGAAAACCTATCTATCTGATAGGTATGATTCGCTAGAAATCGCACACACAATTAAATATAGCAACCTAGAAGGCCTTATTGACCTCTGTCAAATTCATGACGATGGTAGCTATAGTCTTGTCATTGTAAAAACAAGTTTACGTCCCAGACGTCATCATATAAGACTTATGGGTTTTTGGCATGCGATTTTAACAGCAAAAAAAATCCGTGTTAGAGATATGATTTCTATAAATTTAAAAGGAAACTATACCCTTGTTGGTGAGTTAAACCTCGATGAACTTTTACACCTCACCCCTATCGACAAAGATGTCTTTAAATCCGCCTCTTCTATTCAAGATGTAATCAGCACGCTTAGCCATGTTTTAGAATTAGAAACCTGCCCTAACATCGATATTGGTTTTCACTGTGACAGTCCTCACGAATGTTCTTATTTTAAACAGTGTTCTTCTTCCGTTCCCTGCCCCTCTGTTTTTGATATTTTTGGTTTACCTAAAAAAACAAAGTATTCTCTTTATCGCCGAGGCTATGCTCGTTATGAAGATGCTCTCAAAAAAATAACACCGGATACAGTTCAATCCAAGCAAGCCGAAGCTGAACTACAGGGAAAGGCTATTATCAACAAGCCCCAAATTTCAGATTATTTAGCTCACTTTAAATTCCCTTTATATTTTATTGATTTTGAAGCAGTACAATTTAGTATTCCGAAATATCAAGATACAAAACCTTTCCAACAAGTCCCTTTTCAGTATTCCATGCATTATTTTAATTATGATGGAGACGAACTCCGCCATTGTGACTTTTTGGCAAAATCAAACGAAGATCCTCGACGCCCCTTTGCAGAAGCTTTAGTTAAAAACTTAGGTAAAAAAGGAACTATATTAGCCTTTAACTCACATTTCGAAACTCAAACGATTGCAGCCATGGCGGAGCTATTTCCAGATTTAGCTGAAAAACTGATGAACCTCCAGAAACGATTTATCGACCTAGCTACGCCATTTAACAACATGGACTACTACGTTAAGGATATGCGGGGGAAACGCTCTATAAAGGCCTTATTCCATGCTGTCACGGATGACATGCCCTACACCGAGCTCCCTATAATGAATGGGGAAGCTGCCTCTAAAGTATATGGTCTTCTTTCTACAATTAAAAATGATGATGAAAAAATACAAATTAAAGCGGACCTACTACGCTACTGTCACATGGATACAATTGCCATGGTGAGATTATGGCAAAACCTTGTTTTAGCTATATTAAACTAATAAGTAAATGTCCATCTTTGGGTCTGAATTTTATGTTTTCAGTAAATATTCTTACCTTATTTCTCTCATTTACTAAAAAAAAAGGAATAGCTTTAGGGTATTTTTCTTGAAAAGCGGAGTAAGAAAAGTTTTTTGTAAGTGCCGTTGTTTGGACTTTGGCACCGGCAATAAAACGCGCAGAAATAAATGGATACGTTGCCGCGTTCCCAAACAAAAAACGATGTTGTTCCGAACTCATTAAATCTTTTCTCTTACCTACAGGACGCAAGCGATAGGTACCAGAAGCTCCAAATAATTCAGTAAATTCTAAAGCCGATAGCAAATTCACTTCGTCATTAGACGTTAAGCTTAACATATGACCAAAAGTACCAAACTCAATTTCTTCTAAAACCTTAGCAGATAGTACGCTACCATGCATGGCCCTAATATTTTCGGCTTTGGCCGCTATAACGTTTTCTTTATCCGTATCTACAATTAAAACTTCCAAATTAAGCGAGTGTAAAACCTTTGCAATACTTATGGCCCAATTCTGTCCTCCAACAATAACAATACCCTTTTGAAGAGGTTTCAAGCCTAGAACTGTCGCTAATACGCTACCCAACACCCCATATATAGCCACCGTACTCACAACAACAATAAACGTTATAGGCACTAATTGAGAGGCCTGTTCAAATCCAGCTATTTCAAGTTTAATTGAAAAAAGAGTCATAACCGCTACGGCCACAATCCCCCGTGGCGCCATAAACGCTAAAAATACCTTTTCGGTAAAAGCGATCGGAGATCTAATCGACGATACAAAGACAGATAAAGGCCGTGAAACAAAGAATACAACCAAAAGAAAGTAGACTGTATTTACATTCAAAAAATAGGTTAACGCGGCCAAGTCTAGCCTAGCAGATAACAAGATAAATATAGAGGACAATAAAATAAGTGTAAGTTGTTCTTTGAATACAACAATATTGCGAATCTCCACTACCTTTTGATTGGCCAATATAATCCCCATAA
>CALLLO010000119.1 GCA_938082985.1 uncultured Candidatus Marinamargulisbacteria bacterium
CTCGAATATAACCCAGTACAGATAAGCCTAAGGCTTTTGCTTTAGATTCTGACATAACAAGAACCGCAGCAGATCCGTCTGTCAAAGGGCAGGCATTTCCTACCGTAACAGTCCCATTTTTACGATCAAAATAAGGCCTTAGTTTTCCTAAAGCTTTCATATTTTGATCTGCTCTAAACCCATTATCAAGAAGCATCATCTCTTCTGAGGCTGGAAGGATTGAAATGGGGAGAATCTCTTCGGCTAGGCGACCACTTGTGGTGGCCACTGCGGCTCTACGATGACTTTCTACCGCGTATTCGTCTTGCTCTTGTCTTGTTATTTTAAATTCTTTAGCTAAGTTTTCAGCCGTTAAGCCCATAATAAGACCACAGACAGGATCTGTTAAACCTTGCATGACTCCGATAATTGGTTTTAAAAAAGACGGTCTGAAAGAAGACAAGACGCTTAATCGTTTAGAAAGAGTACGAGCACGACTTAGACAGTCGAACAAATGCGTCATTTTCTTACCAAAAAGCAGAGGGATATTGGACATAGATTCCGTTCCACCGGCTAAAATTATGTCCGCTTCGCCTGCAAAGATAGCATTAGCCGCGGTGGAGATAGACTCCATGCCTGAGGCGCAATTACGATGGACGGTGAATGCTGAGATACTGTTTGAAAACCCCGCCTTTAGCGCAACGACTCTAGCAATATTTGCGGCATGAGCAGGTTGAGCAACGTTTCCTAAAATTACGCTATCTACATCTGAGTATTTAAGCTCAGAGCGATACATGAGTTCTTTTACAATCAGGGCCCCTAGATCCTCAGCTTGATACTGCTTTAATAGCGTTCCAGCTTTGGCAAATGGGCTTCTTAATCCGTCAACAATGGCTAATCTTTCTTTCATGTCGGGGTCCTTTTTACTCATACAGGGACTGTATCGTCCGTTTATACTTTTCTCTAATCAGTTTGCGCTTAGGCTTTAGCGTTGGCGTGAGATCTCCTTCCTCTTGGGTAAACTCTTGCTGGAGCAGCGCGAAGCGTTTGACTCGTTCGTAGCTAGAAAAAACCTGAAGAATCTCGGCGATTTTTGCATCGTAAAAGGCCATAACCTTCGGATCCTTAACCAGAGCTTCTTGAGATAATCCTGTGAGTTTGTTTCGGGACACAAACTCAGAGAGACGATCAAAGTCAGGCACGATGAGTGCTCCGACGTAGTTTTGGTTTTCACCTAAAACAATCGCTTGATTGATAAAGCTATCTAACATCAAGCGTTTTTCGATCCGTTGCGGGGCAACATTTTTTCCGTTGGAAAGTACAATAATATCTTTCTTCCTATCGACAATGGTAATAAAATTATGAGCATCGATCTCGGCTATATCCCCTGTAGCTAACCAACCATTAGAATCCACGGCCTCACGTGTCTTTTCTAGCTTTTGCCAATACCCCTTCATAATACTTGGGCCTTTTACTAGTAGTTCCCCATCTGCAGATAACTTAAACATGATATTATTTAAAACCTTACCCACACTGCCCATTTTATAACTACCCGGGCTGTTACACGCGATCACTGGGGAGCTCTCCGTCTGACCATACCCTTCAACAATAAGAATCCCCAATCCTCTAAAAAAATCGCCCAACTCTTGACCTAAAGGGGCGCCCCCGGACACGAAAAAGCGAAGAGCCCCGCCTGTTTTTTTACGTAATTTAGAATAAACAAGTCTATCTGCAATGACTAACAAGAGCCTCTGAAAAAAGCTCGGAGGTTTATCTCCATAGGGCCCACACACAAGGCCTAAATTGAGCGCCCAATAAAAGAGACTCTTTTTGGGTCCTGAAAGTCCTAGTTCTACTTTAGCTTTAATTTTCTCGTAAAGGCGAGGCACGCTAATCATGACCGTAGGTGAGACTCTCGTCATATCTTCCCCTACTGTATTTATTGAGCGAGCATAATAAATTTTACCTCCCAAAAACAACATTAAATAATACCCAGTTGTTCGCTCAAACACATGCGAGAGAGGCAAAAACGAAAGAAATATGTCGTCTGAACTAAGAGGAATGGCCGCTGTGATACCTGAGATATTGGCCAAGAAATTAGCATGGGTGAGCATAACCCCTTTCGGTGGCCCTGTTGTCCCTGAGGTGTAGATAAAACTAGCCATAGTTGAAGGCACAACCTTAGAGAGGTCTGCGGAAAAGGCACTATCTTTGTGTTCATTTAGGATGATGGATAAGGCATGCATGTTTTCTAAAGTGATGGGACTGTTATCGTCGATGATGATGCCATTTTTTAGAGTGGGGTGAGTGGGGAGGATGCTGGATAAAAAGCGTACGTGGTCTTTTGTTTCTACGAACAGAGTTGAAGCGCCTGAATCTGAGAGGATGTAGGCAGCTTCTTCGTCAGATACAGTAGGATAAATAGGAACGACGACACCACCTAAGGCCAAGACGGCCATATCAATGATGACCCATTCAGGACGATTGCTACACATGATCGCAACCCGATCGCCAGGACTAAACCCTTGTTTATCTAAGTAAGAAACTAAAGCACAGATTTTAGACCAAAGACCCTTGTAGCTAAGTTCTTTGTAGGCAGCATCTTTGTGTACGTACAAAAAGCCCCGATCTGGGTGTTTGTCGACGTGACATTTAAAAATATCAACTAGGTTATTAAAAGGAGGCATATCTTATTTTACTCTCAAGAAGTGAAAAAGCAAAGTTTGGATAACTATTTTTTTAAAATGTAAAAAGTAATGTGGTAGCGGAGAGTGGATTTGAACCACTGACAACACGGGTATGAGCCGTGTGCTCTAACCAACTGAGCTACTCCGCCTTAAAAAGTGATAGGAATTGTAACCCAATCAAACATAGATGACAATCTCTGGTATACTTTAAGAGTCTATCGCCGTCCCCTCTTACAAAATGTAGAAGGACGCAAGTATATATAAGGAGCCTCTTGCCATGTTAAACAAATTCAAATCTCTACCCACTCTATTTTTTATCGGATTATTGGCCCTAACTTCCATGCTTGTTTTAAAGATATACCCCGAATACCTTTGGTTTGAATCTTTTTCGTTTAACCAGTATTGGTGGACAGTATTTAAAACTAAAACGAGCTTTTTTGGTATTGGCTTTTTAATCAGTTTTATTTGGTTGATCCTTAATTTTAAGATTGTTAAAAAATATACTGAACGTCCTTTTCAAGATCACTTAGACTTCAACACACCCTTCGCTCCGTTTAATGTTTTATTAAAAAAAATCTGGGAAAACGCACAGAAAAAAAACACGGTGACTGTTTCGAGTACACTGAACTCTTGGCTGATAAAACTGGGGATCTTTGTATTGTCCATCTTGTTTGGACTAACATTTAGAGCCAACTGGGCCACACTCTTGGCTTATTTTCACCAAAGCCCCACAGGAACCGTCGATCCTCTCTTTGCCAAAGACCTCTCCTTTTATTTCTTCACACTACCCCTCCTAAACTCTTTGCATGCTTGGTTAACGATGCTGATGATCCTATCTATAATCATTATTTGCTGGACCTATTTTTCTAAAAATATCCTTTTTGTTATCTTCAGTAAGCATAAATATTCGCCAAACATTCGACGACATGTCGGCTTTCTTCTCGCACTCTTTGTCGCTCTTGTAGGCGTAGGCACTTATCTAGGCGGCTTTGATCTTTTATATTCTCAAAAAGGCGTTGTTTTTGGTGCGGGGTATACGGACACACAGATCTATCTACCCGTGAAATATATTTTAACGACACTGTGGTTTATTGAAGCTTTACTTATCTTGGCCTGGGCCTTTAATGCCTCTCTGAGTTATGCGGTTGTGGGCTTGGCGATCATTATCGTGATGACGGTTGGGGGGACCAAGTTTGTTCCTAGTATAATCCAAAACTATATTGTCGCGCCCAATGAAATGAGAAAAGAAAAAGAATATATAAAACACAATATTGAATACACAAGAAAAGCGTATGGCTTGGATCTTGTGAGCACGCAACAATTTCCTGTAAAAAATAATCTAAGCATTAAGAAACTAGAACAAAATGAAGAAACCTTAAACAATATTCGACTCTGGAATGCCGAACCTTTAAAGCAAACCTTCGGTCAACTTCAAGAAATTAGACTGTATTATGAATTTGCTAATATTGATGTCGATAGGTACACATTAAATGGCAAACTTCAGCAAGTCATGTTGTCTGCGAGAGAACTCGATGTTAACCAACTATCGGATCAAGCTCAGACCTGGATCAATAGACATTTGGTGTATACACACGGCTTTGGCGCGTGTTTGTCCCCTGTAAACGAGATTACACCGGAGGGGCTACCTCTGTTTTATATTAAGGATCTTCCGCCCGTGAGTACGATTGGTCTGAGTATTACACGTCCTGAGATATATTTTGGGGAAAAAACGGACGAATATGCGATTGTGAACACGAAGCAGAAGGAGTTTGATTATCCGAAGGGAGATTCTAATGTATATGCGAGTTATGCTGGACAAGGGGGGATTGCTTTAGACTCATTATTAAAACGTGCGCTTTTTGCTTACTCCTTGTCTGACATGAAAATATTTGTCAGTAATTTAATTAATAATGAAAGTCGATTGTTGATTGATAGAAATATCCAAACGATTACGAGCCGTCTGGCACCGTTCTTAGATTTTGATAAAGATCCTTATTTGGTCATTACAGATGAGGGCCGCTTGGTATGGATACAAGACGCGTATACCTCGTCGTCTAAGTACCCCTACTCCGAACCTTTTTATCGCGATGTGAACTACATACGAAACTCGGTGAAGATCACGATAGATGCGTATTCTGGGGAAACAAACTTTTATATTATAGACGAGACGGACCCTTTTATTACGACATATGCGAAAATGTTTCCTGATTTCTTTAAATCAAAAGCAGAAATACCTGCGACCATTAAAAAGCATTTACGCTATCCGAAAGATCTCTTCACCATTCAGTCTTTAATGTTACGTGCCTATCATATGACAGACCCTCAGGTCTTTTATAACCGAGAAGATTTATGGGACATCCCTAAAGAAAAATATAGCGAAAGTGAACAGACAATGAAGCCCTATTATATGGTCACTAAGTTGCCTGGGCAGGACGTGTCTTCATTTATACTTATGTTGCCGTTTACACCCACGAATAAGAACAACATGATTTCGTGGTTGGCTGTGGATTGTGACGGGGACAATTACGGAAAAGCGACCCTGTTTAAATTTCCTAAAGAAAAAACAATATATGGACCGATGCAGATAGAATCTAGAATAGATCAAGATACAGATATTTCTCAAAAATTGACTTTGTGGGGACAAGTAGGCTCGAGAGTTATTCGTGGAAATTTGATGGTGGTTCCTGTGGAAGAATCTTTAATTTATGTAGAACCGATTTATCTACAGGCGACTCAGAGTAAGATGCCAGAATTGAAACGGGTCATTTTTGGATATCACGACACCATTGTTATGGAGAAAACCTTACCTGACGGAATTGAAGCTGTGTTTAATAAAAAACTACGTTTTGATAGAGGAGACGATCCTGTCGAGCTTAAACTTGAGCCTACGACAAAAGGTGTGGCTATGGAGAAGCTGAAGATGCTGAGAGACGCTTTGATTAGAATTAAAGGGGATATTATTCGAGAATTAAAGGAATTGGAGGGGGTGTTGGAGTAAACCTCCCTCTAAGCGCTGTGGAAGGTGACTGTTACACGAAAAAAAAGCCACGTATAAAACGTGGCTTTTTTATAGTTTCTTATTTTAAATAAGATTAATTAAAACTCATATTGATCTTAACTGTCTTTACAAAGAACTCCAGGACAATGGTATAGCTTTTAGATCCTCGTATGGGTGCTGCCCAAGTATTCTTATGCTGCTCTATACTTAGTTCATCTAATAATCCGGCTTCAGGTCCCATTAATTCGTCCATCGTAAATACTCCTTGTTTGTTCTACATAATTTATTCCCCTAACTACGGAATTAAAAACATCGAAAAAACGGAATGTATAGGACTGCTCGGCTTAAGCTAAAAGGGCTCTTACTTCATTGGGAGTAAGACCTATCCAGCCACCTTCTTTTAAAGAACCTAACTCAACAGGTCCAATAGATAAGCGTTTTAACTTCTTAACGGTGTGACCCAAATGCTCGAAGGCGCGTCTTACTATTCTGTTTCGCCCCTCCGTTATAGATACATCTACCGCTCGTGGACTCGGAAAGGTTATTTTTGAAAACTGGACAGGGCCATCTTCTAGAAAAAAACCAGCTAAAAGCTTGGTGCAATCCCCTTTCGTAATCGCCTTATCTATCGTCACACGATAGACCTTAGCTAGTTTAAAGGATGGATGACACACCGTGTTCGTGAATGCGCCGTCGTTGGATAACAACAATAGGCCAGTAGTCGCTCTGTCTAAACGTCCTACGGGAACTAAGGTTTTGTTAATATCTTTAATGATATCGCCTATGCACGGTCTTCCTTTCGGATCTGTGATGCTTGTGATGAGGTTGTTGGGCTTGTTGTATTTGTAATACAGCTTAGCGGTCGTGAAGGCTATAACTTCTCCGTTTACATGAATGGTATCTACGTCTGGGCGTACCATAAGAGTCATCTGGAACACCACTTTGCCGTTTACTTTTACCTTCCCTTCATTCAATAGCTCTAAGGTCTTACGTCTTGAATATGCACTCTGTGAATTGATGTAATGGTCTAGTTTTATCTCTTTTCTCATTGTTGTGTCCCTGCTGACAATACCGCTTTAGCGTCTTTAGTCATCTTCATTTTCTTTGTATCCACATCTACAGTAAGATATTTCCCCTTTAATGTCATGCCTTCTGAGCTGAGCTCTACCTTGTGTTGACCCACAAATATGTTTTTTTCACTAAACCAATTCAAGATTTTGGATTTTAAATACACGCTTTTCTCATTAATAAAAAACTCAGCCACAGAATCACTAAGCTCCATATCTGAGTTGCCCAATGTGAGTCGTGCTTCGGGGGCCTCGAATGCTACTGATTTTTTTCCATCAGAAAAAATATCACCCACAGCCTCTGTCATGAAGACTCTATCTGAAGCTTTGTCCAACTCTGCATACTCGGACTCTAACTCCCATTTTAGCTCTCCATCATAAATGTAGGTCACCGTCACGTCTTCAAAACTAAAATCAGGCTGGGAACTTTTCTTAGGCTTCAAAAGAGTGAGACTCGGTTCATAGATCAGCACAAAAGCGATAAGGAGGAAAAAACAGCTACAAAATATAATTAATGTGAGCTGCATACTATCTGCTTTATTACTCATTTTCCTCGCGTAAGCGCCTCTTCAGACTCGAGTCGTCCTACAATCATCATCTGAGAAATAAACTTCATATAAGACCCCTTCTTACGGTAGCCTTCCCCTAACAAGAAATGAACCCCAGTCGCGTTAGGCTCCATCTTCAAGGCTTGCTTACACAGCGACATAGCCTCGTCGACCTCCCCCATTTCTCCTTTAACTAAGGCTATGAATGCGAGTATCCAGACATTGTCAGGATTTCTTTTCCTAGCTTCATAAAAAGCCTCTAAGGCCTCTGCTTTTTGCTTTATAAAAAAATATCCGAATCCGAGTTTAAAAGGATGTTGCCAGTCTGTTAGATCTTCTTTGGTAAGCGGTCCATATTTGGCAACGACTAAGTGAGAATAAGATTTAGGTAGTTTTTTAAGTGCGCCCCAACCGAGTCGAATTTGACCTGTATATGCATAACTCATTGCAAGTTCGAATCTGGCTTGATTCGACGTGGGGTTAGCCTCGTAATAGGCCTTTTTGAGACGAACCTCTTGCATAAGAGGCTCAGAAATGGGATAGATCTCAGCAAAAAGAGAACTAGAAAAAAACAATAAAAACAGCGCGAAAAAACCAAACCTCTTCATAACAAACCCCCTTTTTAATCTTTCTTTAATCCAAAAATATCTTGGGCCCAATTAAAGACTAAAATCTTAATGTACAAGCCCTGAAAACGACGATGCTTATCTGAAAATACACTCAAGATACTGTGAACCATTAAACGAGGAATAACATCGAAAAGAAGAAGGACTCGATAGAGATGATACACGATCTTGGGATAGTGCTTATAGGCAATATACAAGCCGCCACGATAGCCTTCCATAAGCGACCCAATCTTTCTAAACTTCGTCGACAATCCCCCAAAATGAATGAGCGATAACGACGGAACGTAATAAATAGGTCGCTTTCTTTTACGTAAACATAGACATAAATCAATATCGTCATTATAAAAAAATAAGTTTCCGTCTAAACCACCCATATCGTCGAACAAAGATTTTTGCATCAACACGGCCGCACCCGCTATAAAGGGAACTACTTGGGTTTTCTTACTCTTAAATCTCCATCTACCAAAAACACTTCCCGGTGCTTGTAAACGACCATCTTCATAAAGAAGCTTGGGAGATACGGCACCCATATCAGGATGAGCTTCTGCAAAATCGTATAAGCCTTGCAGAAGGTCTTCGGGGACGACAGTATCGTTGTTAAGTAAGAAAACATACTTTCCTATCGCTTCTTTGGCTGCGACGTTGTTGCCTTCTGAAAAGCCTAGGTTTTTATCCGACAGAATCACAGTAACTTTGTCTTTATAGGTATCTAAAAGTTGAGCAGAACTATCTGCAGAGGCGTTATCTATAACGATTATTTCAAAACTAAACTTAGTGCGACTGTTAGATACGGAGTCAATACATTGGGCTAAAAACTCAGCTCCGTTGTAGTTGACAATGAGCACGCTCATAATCATTGACATCCCTTACGCTCCTATTATCTTCTTGGGTTCTATAAATTCAAATGATTCGAATAAAGGGTTTACCAAAAGACCTTTATCTCTGGCTGTTGTTATGACAATTTTTTCTTCTAATACTTTTTCCATAATAGGACGAGATTCGTGATCCATATCTACCGTTATTTCCCAAAGAATAGATTTATTTAAATCTGTGAGCACAGTGCCAAGGCGTTGGTTGACTCCAACTAAAAGCTCGTCAGTTGTATCTGCTATGTGAGTGGTGACTTTAACGTAAAAAACAGCATTAATATCTACTTTTTTACGAGGGATTGTGGAGATATGAAAGCCTTCGTTATTAGGGTTAAGGATTTGGTAGCTACCAGTGAGAACGTCATTGATTTGTTGCTCTGGATTTTCTGAGCCATTAACAAAAGAAAATTCCCACATACGAAAACGTCTCAAATTGAGTAAACGATCAAAGCCTAAGAACTGTGAAATAGCTTCTTTGGCTGAAATACAGTGAAGGTCTAAGTTTTTTTGGTATGCAAAAATATTAACTGTTGGCATACGCACCTCGTCTAGTCGCGATATAATCTGACATAGAATGAAACATCTTAGCCCAAGGACCACCGCCATCTTCACCTTTTTTGAAGCTCGCTCGTTTACGAGCACTCCATTCACTATCAATCCAAAAGGGTACTTGCTTAAGAAAAGTGGCACGCTCGGGGTGAGGCATGATCGCAAACACGTTCCCATTTTTGTTGGAGAGTCCGGCTACATTAGCATCCGTCCCGTTAGGATTTGTCGGATACGCTGAATCAATGAGGCCTTCTGGGGTGCAATATCTAAGTGAGGCGAGTTGGTCGATATATTGCTTAGCGATATTGGATAAAACGAAATGGCCTTCACCGTGGTTAATAGGAATAGGAATAACATCGTTTTCTTCGAAGTGTTTTAAAAAGATATTCTTCTCAGGGTTAACAGGTTTTACATGTACCCAATCACATGTAAAGCCTTGAGCTTTATTGTCTCTTGTATTAGGAGCTAGAGCGATCTCGATTTCACGTCCGTCATTAATATCTGGAACGAGGCCCGATTCAGCTAAAATCTGACAGCCATTACAAATCCCTAAAATAGGTTTCTCATCGTTGGAGGCCTTTTCAAGAAAGGACACGACCTCTAACTTAGCGGATACAACACCCGCTCGCACTCTGTCTTGGAAGGAAAATCCGCCGGGTAAAATATAAGCATCATACGACATAAATTCTTTCTCAGAAATCGTCCATCTTTTTATATCCACATCAAAGCCAAAAGCAGACGCTGCTGCGGCTGTTTCATATTCACAATTACTACCTGGAAACTGTATTACTACCAATCGTTGCGTCATAGACCTAACACATCCCTTTCTACATTAATGGCCGCTATCATACCATCTGCAACGGCTGTTGCAATCTGTCTAATTTGTTTGGAGCGAATATCTCCTGCAGCATAGATCCCTTTTATATTGGTTCGCATATACTCATCTGTAATGACGTACCCATCTTCGTCGACGTTTAAATCTAAGCTCATAATAGTTTTTTCGGGGATCCTTCCGACATAAATAAAGACCGCTCGCGCATCTATCCAGGTGTGTTGTTGGGTTGTTCTGTTATACAATTTTAGTTTATCTAGATGATCGATCCCAAAGGCGTCAACGACTTCAGAATTCCAGAGAATATTAATTTTGGGGTTATTAAATATTTTTTCGCGAAGGTTATTCACGGCGTTAATATAGTCGGAGCGATGTACGAGGGTGAGAGATTTTACGAATTTAGAAAGATGCTCAGCGGCATAACACGCACAATTTCCACCACCAATAACAACAACATCTTTATCTCGATACGACTCACCGTCGCATTGTGCGTAATATGAAACACCTCGTCCAAGAAATTGTTTTTCAAAGGGCATCCCTAATTCTTTAGGAACAAGACCGGAGGCGACAATAATAGCTTTGGTACGATAAAAATTTCCTAAATCAGTCTGCACATTTTTCTCAGCAGAATGAATCTGCCCAATATCGTCTACCCCTTCACAGGAATAATGAATATTATAATCGTCTAAATGATCTTCCATTCTGTGACTCAAGTCTGAACCTAAAATCCCAGTAGGAAAGCCCAAGTAGTTGTGTATATGATAGGCTGTAGAGGTCTGCCCTCCTGGCATGGCCTTGTCTAAAACCAAAATCTTGAGCCTCGCTCGCCCCGCACACAGAGCCGCTGACATTCCAGCAGGACCTGCCCCGATAATAATAATGTCAAATAGATCTCCATTTTCTGGGATAAGAGGTTCTTTACTGAGTTCGACTTGAGTTTCCATTATAGTTTCTCCACAGACAGTTTTACTTTGGCCTTACCTTTTGTTTTCACTATCTTTTTAACTAAATCTATAATAATCGTCTCACCTTTAATAAAATCACCGGATTGGTAGGCGTGAGGATTGTCGGTGAGGGTGATCAATCCTGCATACATATCGTAAACAGCATGTCCGGCACTGCCTTTTATCTTGCCCATTGTATAGTCTACGTTACCTATAGCTGTCACAATATCGGCTTCCCCGTCGGCAACAGCTTCTGTACAGGTTAAAACGAGCTTTCCTCTCGTCATTGAAACGCCTCCAAACATAGAAATGGTGCGGCTTTCTTTTTTATAAATCGCGGTTTTACCTTTAATAATGGCCCCTTGTTGTGTCACCACAACGTTTCCGTTGGCGTTTACGATGTCTTTCACGCCGTCAAATTCAAATTCTTCCGCAGTAATATCTATATCTTTGGCGGCAAAAAGCGTCGAAGAAAAAAGTAGAAGTCCAAATAGAAAAACAAATATGCGCATAAACCATCCTTATCGAAGGTGTAATTTTACATGGTTTGGAGGGGAAACAAAAGGTTTCACTAATCAGGTGAACTCTGAAATACTATAAAGATGACGTGGACAGCCCCAAGTAAAGCATCGCCTACCTGTATTTTACCTAAGTTTCTTAGTAAAGAAGCCGTTACCCCCATTATTTCAGTCGATGTCGACGATACCTTTATCACCGCCTGGGAGTCTGAGATCATAGACACCCACGACCCAAAAGAACTCCACGACAAAATGCTTTGCCTCACGCACACATTCTCTTCCCTGATTAGAAAAGGTCAATATAGTGTAAAAAGCGAAGAGAAAAGCGCCCCTGACGATCTTGTGACCGAAATGGACCAGGGAATCGAAACGCTGTGTCGAATGTGGCTAAATAGACACTATCCCGACCATAAGATAATCGGAGAGGAAGGACCTAAAGCTCACATTGAAACTGAGGACGTGGTTTGGTATTTAGATCCTGTAGATGGCACGTCTAATTTTGTAGATAAGGACGACAATGTTGCGGTGCATATTGGCTGCGTGTATCAAGGAAAGCCTTGGGTAGGCATCGTTTCTTTGCCCTTTAAAGATGAAAGCTATTCGTATTATCACGGGCAAAATAAAGAGCAAACGCCCTTCACCCCTCCCAAAACCCTTGTTGCTGGGGCTGAGTTTAGAGAGTCTACGAACGAAGACACACGAGCATTGCTTATGCTTAACCAGCGCTACGGAGCGAGACACCACCAAGTAAAATCGATTGGGGTCAATATTATCGACCTCTTAAAGGGGAAAGAAAGCTTATTTTTTAAAGGCAATGTTAAATTCTGGGACATTATCGCCCCTCTTATAATATTAGACTCTCATCAAAAAGGACTCTGGAACATTGCCATTTTCATCCCAAACACGCCTACGCCCAAAGCCCCCAGCGACTACGATAGATACTCCCCTTTTGGAAACGAGAAGGCGCTTGTTGAACGTATCAATACAAAAAGTTTAAAAAACAGCCGTATCGGACATATTATTGTTACCCCAAAGGGAAGCCGTTATGAAGTTGAAATTTTACAGGAGATACTCGTATTACGATGACAAACAATGACATTCACGTACCTGTCTTATTACAGGAAGTTTTAGAAGGATTAGACATACAGGAAAACGATATCGTTATGGACGGTACTTTGGGATTTGGGGGACATTCGTCACAGCTCCTAACGGCTTGTCCAAAAGGACATCTATACGGCTTTGACAAAGACAGAGTGGCTGTGGATTTTTGTGAAGAAAAATTTAAAGACGCTAAACATATAAGTGTCATTCATGCCAA
Source organism: uncultured Candidatus Marinamargulisbacteria bacterium (assembly GCA_938082985.1). GTDB lineage: Bacteria > Margulisbacteria > Marinamargulisbacteria > CALLLO01 > CALLLO01. The sequence goes on from CALLLO010000119.1 coordinate 12,936, forward strand.
TTATTCTGAGGTCGCTGACAAAATCCCTGAAGGGGTCTTGCTAACTAAAGTTCTCCTTGATTTAGGTTTTTCGTCTTTTCAACTCGACGATTCTGAACGTGGATTTTCGCACCAAGAGGACCAAGATTTAGACATGCGAATGGACGTCAGCAAGGGGCAAACTGCGAGCGACATTCTGAATACTTACACCCCCCAACAACTCTCTGATATGTTTTACAACTTTGGCGATCTGACCCATAACAAAAACCTAGTCGAAAACATCCTCTTTGAACGTCGTAAACAAAAGATTTTTACAAGCTTTGAGCTCGTGGAACTGATTAAGAAAAGTTATAATTTTCAGTCTAAACGCTCAGCATATATGAAAACCTGCGCCTTGGTTTTTCAGGCTTTACGCATTGAGGTGAATGAGGAATTTGAGCATCTAAAGAAATTTATAGAAGATGTGGCGACTCGAATGGCTCCTGAGGGAGTTTTAGCTATATTGAGTTTTCATTCTGGAGAAGATCGTTTGGTAAAGCATACGATTCGCGAGATGAAAGGTGTCTTTAAGAAAGTGAATAAACACGTAATTAAGGCTACTCAGGAAGAGATTAGAAGCAATAGCAGATCTAAACCGGCGAAACTGAGGTTGATTAGAAAGCTGTAAACATAAAGGAAATATAAAATAAAAAGACTACCCCCCAGATAAGTTAAGGTGACTTATTATATATGTCCTAACAATTCCTCCAATTTCTCCGCTGAAGCGACCCCTTTTTTATAAAAAACTCGTTGATTAGACTTATTAGTATTCGCGCCTGGATACAAACCCGAAACGTTAATCGCAAGACGGCCTAACTCAAAAGGGTCTTGAGTTATATTAGGTATATTAAAATAATCTAGATAATGTGTTGTAAATGCTGTTTTACCTGACTGTTTCCTTATAGCCGCCACAACATCAAAATACTCTGGGCTTTCTGAATATAGACTGTAAATATATTTACCCCTGCCTATATAAATGGGTCCTAGAGGAAATGACAAAAGCTCCTGAGGTGAACAGGTGGCTTCTTGCCGAAAAACCCCAATATCCTGAGACTGCGCAGCACCAATCGAAATATGAGCATCAAAAAAAGACTCGCCCCTCAAAGACAAGCCTGGCACTACAGCCCCTACACGAAGAGTCGCATTTGACTCTTCAAAAGATGGATGTATATACGGAACACTAAGGATAGAGCCTAATATGCCATCATTATGAGGATGTGTAGAAAAAGCAGGAGAAGATGGCTTAATCGGATAGGCCAACACACTTAAAAACAAAGGATCTATAGACACCTCTGCTCTGACTAAACACGCCTTAAATAATAAAAGTCTAAGAAGACTCTCATTGGTGCGAAGCGACTCTCTCATTTGTCCATAAAGTTGTGGAGATGTGAAAATATTTCCGCCTTCTATTAAGTCTAAGCTATTTCCATCCTTAATATCAAAAGCAAAACTTGCTTGGCGCACTTTCTCTAAAGGCTCATTATCCGCAATAAATTGTATCAAAGCATCTGCGACACTTGACTCTGAAATAGCCAAGTCGTCATAAACCTTAGCCTTTTTTTCGGAACCTATACAAACGAATGGCACCTGTCTGTCAGGACGCAAACGCTCGGCAGCCTCTCTAGCTTGAGGGTATAGATGTTTCACACAAATAGCAGAAAGGCTTCTTTGTTGAATATATTTTTGAATAGGCTTAAGCACATAAGTAAATTGATTAGGAATTACACACATATGACTTATATTTTACTTTAAATAAAGAAAAAAATAAACATATACTACCTTATACATCACTAAAAATTGAACTAAACAAGAACATAGGCTCTGTCTTGACTGTTTAAGGGTTGTTGAAAAATTATTTTTGCATACTCAACGACCTTCTCTCGTGTCAAAAGATGATCTTCCAGTTTATCCTATTAAGGTATCAATAAATGCAACAATGGCTTTTTGTTAAGTACCCGAATCAAAAGAAATCGTTCTACACTCACCTTCTCCTAACTCCCAGTTCATTTTCATATACGTCTCCGGCATAAAGCGCCCTAAACGAGACGCCCATTCCACAAAAAATACCGTATTAGGTCTCGCAAACACTTCGTCGAGATCCAACAAATCTATACTCATCTCAGACTCACATCTATACAAATCCATATGACACACACTCAAAGGGTCCGAATCATATCGGTTAATAATATTAAACGTGGGTGAGCTTACATTTGAGATTCCAAGATGTTCGCACAGGGTTCTCACAAATGTCGTCTTCCCTGCCCCAAGATCCCCGTCCATAAGAAAAATATCGCCAGGTTTTAGGGCTCCCGCAATCTCAGCTGCAAAAATAGACAACGCGTCTAAACTCTCTAAATTAACCGTTTTCAATATCCCGTCACACCTACTAAAAGTGTCTCAATGGACTCCAGGAAAAGAGGATGTACGAGCGTAGGCGCTATTTCATTCAGGGGTTCTAAAACAAAGGCTCTTTCGTGTAGTAAAGGATGTGGCACAATAAAATCATCTTCTGATATCACCTCGTCACCATATAACAAAATATCAATATCTATCGTCCGAGGTGCCCCTGTCCCTTTCAACTCTCGGCCTAGTTTTTTTTCTACAGATTGGGTAAAAGTGAGAAGTTCTCTAGCAGATAATATCGTTTTTATCTCACACGCCGCGTTTAAATAATCGGACTGTTCAAATTCGGCTACCGCTTTAGTGTTAATAAAAGACGATACGGATATGAGCTGAATACTCTGGTGCTGGCCTAATAATTCAAGAGCAGCATCTAACTGTGCATCCCTATCTCCTATATTAGATCCCAATCCTACATAAACCGGTGTAACCATTTTACCCTCCTAAAATAGCCGTACTTACCTTTAAGGCTATCTTAATAGCGTGTACATCATGAACCCGAAATATCCGCGCACCTTTTTGACACGCCAAAACGTTAGCCGCAATAGTCCCTTCGAGAGATTTACCTGAAGGTGAGCCGGTTATCTCACCAATAAAAGATTTTCTAGACGCGCCTATTAAAACAGGGCCTAATTTAGTGAATTTTTCTAGATTATTGAGAAGCGCCAGATTATGGGCCAAGGACTTTCCAAAGCCAATCCCGGGATCCACGATAATCTCTGAAACACCAGCCTCTTCAGCCAGCTTTTTTTGCTTAGATAAAAAAGAAACCACCTCTTTAACCACGTTCTTATATTTGGGGGCCGCCTGCATTGTTTCAGGATTTTTTTGCATATGCATAATACATAAAGGAATATTGAGGGTAGCGACGGTTTTTGCCATATCAGGATCACCTGTGAGGCCTGTAATATCGTTAATCATGGAAACCCCGTGTTCGCCACCAAAGGCTGCCACTTCAGCTTTATAAGTATCTAGAGACAAGGACATATCAAAATGTTTGGAGTAGGTCTTGAGAAAAGGTGTGAGGCGAGCGAGCTCTTCTTTCATAGAAACTTTGCTAGCTCCTGGGCGTGAAGATTCTGCCCCTACATCTAATATACCCGCCCCTTGAGCAATAAGTGCCTCAGCATGTTTAAGCGCTTTATCTACAGAAAAGTATTGACCACCATCTGAAAATGAGTCGGGGGTAATGTTTATAATGCCCATTATGAGAGGCTGAGTTGTGTCTAACATAGTGAAGAGTATACCATTTTAAGGCCTAGCATGTCCGCATTAAAAAAGATAAACAGCATAAAGGTACTTTCAAAGTAGCCGCCCCTTAGCTATAATAGGGTAACCAACTTTTAGCCGAGGTGGTGGAATGGTAGACACGCTAGCTTGAGGGGCTAGTGAGAGCAATCTCGTGCAAGTTCAAGTCTTGTCCTCGGTACCACAAAAAAATATCTCCTTCATGATTAGTCGTTACCTACTTTTTACATCGGAAAATACCCCTATAATTTTTTAACTTTTTGTCCGATAATGATTCTCGTATTCAAAAAAAGATAAAAGTGAGTAGTCCTATCCACAAAATAATCGCACTATGTAGCGACACTGCGTTTGCACTATTTAGCAAAATAGTAGAACAGGAAGATAAGCAGCCCTTTCTTGAAGAAGTAAAAAAAATCAACGTGCATTGTGACCCAGATTCCAAGAGTTTAAACCAAGAACAACACCTCGCTGCGTTTAACTGGCATAAAACATTGCTCCACTTAATGAACACTATTCATACTCACTCCAACGACTCAACCCAACACGCAAAAGCGCTCGACTCTCTTACTACCACTGCGGCCCCACTAGACTGGACTTACTCAGATCTCAACCGACTTAGTAAAACCTTCTTTAATAAAGACTTACTCCCCACATATACCAGCAAGACCCCGTCATTAGACACTCTAAAAACGCCGCTCAATCACTTAACACAACAACAAAATGACGAGATCCTGATCTCCATCTCACAGGCTCTTTTTAGTAAGTATAAGCCCCCCTTTGACGCGCTCCTCAAATACCCTCTCTATTTAGATAGCGAGGCCATTTCTCCCTACGGAATACAGCTATTGAAAGCCCTTCATGACAGCTTTTTTCCTCAGGTTCGTGAACCGCGTGTCTCCGTGCAATGGACCTCTGTTGTCGGTCGCCTCTTGAATCTACAGGTACACCCCAGAATCTTAGACGCCCTCATTCCAATTGGTATTACAGGCGAAGCTTTGGATTTGGAACTCGACAAGATCACACACCCTTCAATTAAAAAGGCTATACAGGTGTTCGTAGATACCATTCGTAAAAAAATTGACGCCGCTGAAGGCTCCGCCATACAAGATTGGACACGCGTTGAAGCGCGTATCAGTGAATCTATTCCCAGCCTATTAGACTCGGGCACCCTTCCAAGCGAAAAAACAGACAAACTAACACAGATTATTGAGTCGTATTGCACAGAACTTGAAGACACCTGCGCTACGGGTGTTGGACTAAGGACTATTCAATATGTTTTGGATATTAAAAACCTGGCATCTGGAACGACAGACACCTTAAGCCAAGGCGATAAATGGAGGGATTGCTTAAACCAAGATATTCCGAAACACCTCCAAGCTGTCATGAGAAACACACTCAACTTAAACGAATACTCTGAAAATGTGCATCATATCCTCCTCGTTGCAAAGCTTATGTATGAACAAAAGGGCCTCGACGTCCCCCCCTATTTTCAAGATGCTTTTCTGGGTGAAATAGATGACATAATTCGGGAAAAAGTCTCTACATTCCTAGATTCATTTACACCCCCCTCTTGGGTGCTCTCCAATTTAAGCCAGTTTTATCAAAGCCTCAAGCAAACTCAGACAAGTATTGCTGATGCTATAAGCGAGTTAGGCCACTCTATTGAATACACCACGACCACTACCCCCATAACCCAACATCAAAGTCACTTTCTTCGTAAGCTTAGCCCTGAATCATGTGAACAATTTTTATCCGATCCCTCTATCGAACGCACCGCTATACATAAAACACTAGGGGGGCACGGATTATTCGGAATAGCCGCCGATATCGGCTCCACTCACACAGACACTACACTTAAACCTACTATCGACAGACTCAGCCCTGATGCTGAAGGACTCACTTTGTTTGAACACACTATTAGAGGCGGAAACATCTCCCTAGCCCAAGGTGAAAAAGACTTTTTTGGCGATGACGACACCTTCCACTCATTTTTAGACGCCCACCCCAATATGCTCATTCTTTCTGTTCAGTCGGGTTCCCTCGAGATGATCCAATACGTCTTAGATCTTTGTCCTACAGCGGTCCTTAAAAAAAGAATGATTGACACACAAGATGTGGCCGAACGTACAGCTCTTAGGCGGGCTATTTATGAAGAGAATCCAGACATTATAACTCTCCTTATTGAAAACGGCTCCAATCCAAATGAAACGCTACAGGATATATCTCTCATAGAACTAGCTGGTCGAAATAGTCAGTACGCTATTCTTGACGAACTTTTTTTACGAACAGACGTGTCTCAAGAAGATAAAAATAAAACTATTTTATTACTTGCACGTCATAGACCTGATTTTTTTCATAGACTTTTATCTAGTAAACTAAAAGACAATACGATAGATATTTTAAATACCGCCTCTCCAGACGGACTCTACGTGTATCAGGTTCTAGCTGAATTCAATCCTCACGCTTTACAAAACATTCTAGAAAAATCAAAAGATCCGATAGCTCTTTTTAAAATGGAAAACAAAGAGGGGCTGTCAATGGCTCAATCCTTAGTGTTAGAAAACCCCTTCGTCTTAAAAAGACTCTTAGAGGGTCCATTACATGTCTATGCGGTTGAGGTTTTTAATCTATCCACTAAAAAAGATGCCATCCCAACTATACATTGTCTAGCGCAAAGAGATCTTGATATCTTAGTAGTCATCTTAAAGGGTCCATTAAAAAAGTATGGAGCCGCCATTTTAACTATACAAAACGATAAAGAAGAACACGTCTCTCATTGTCTAGCTAAATATTCCCCTATCCGATTAGCCGACCTCATAGAGAATGCCTTAACAGACCAAGCGATACCCATTTTAAAAACATTAAATAAGACCGGATATTCAGTCGCTCATTATCTGGGACTAAAACAACCTGACTTATTACACCACCTCCTAGAGGGTGCTCTAAAAAGCTATGCCGTTGAGATTTTGAAAATAGTAAATGGAAAAGGCGAGCCACTTTCTACATATTTAGCGACTATTAACCCCTCCCTGTCAAAACATATCCAAGCTCTATTACCCCGCAAACCCAATTTTAAAATAGTAAAAAAACCCTCACCGATCCCCGGTCAGGCTGCACGTAATTAGCGGCCCAACACTTGTCCTACCTAGAAAAAACCGTTAATTTAGCTTAATAAGCACGATAAAAAGGACATAGATATGACCCCCATTACATTCGGAACATCTGGTCACAGAGGCATCATCGGCGAAAGTTTTACTCACGAACACGTCCAGGCAATCGCTATCGCCCTGGCCGAGCATCTCAAAAAACACACAAAGTCGCCACATATAATCATTGGCCACGACCCTCGTACCGGCAACGACCCTCAGTTAAGCGAAAATGCCTTCACCCGTACCCTTGTCGCCGAACTCCAAGCCAACGGAGTCGAAGTGAGTATGAGCCACACCTACTGCCCCACGCCTGTTATTTCTTGGGCGATTAAAGAACATAATCTAGATGGCGGTCTCATTTTAACCGCTTCTCATAATCCCCCAGACTATAACGGTATAAAATTTAACCCCAAAAACGGGGCCCCAGCCCCAGAGTCCGTCACCTCAGATATTCAAGATCGTGGCAATGTTCATCTCCAAAACCTGCCTCAAAAATCAACTACCTTCACAGCACCTACTCGCCTACAGTGTGAAGCGGGCTTTAGCCAACATATAAAAACGCTGCTCCAAAACCTCTGCTCTCACACCCTCACAGGTATCCCAATCGCAATAGACGTCAAACACGGCGCCTGTGCCTACACCTGGGAAATCCTCGCTAAAAGCTTAGGTTTTATCCCCCTAATCAGCCACGCAGAACCACGTGCTGACTTTGGAGGCATAGAACCCAACCCCACCAAATACGAAACATTAGGCGAGATAAAAGCAGAGATAAAGAATCACAACTGTCCACTAGGTATCGCCAACGACCCAGACGGAGATAGACACGTCATCTTAGACGAAAACGGAGAGTATCTTATCCCAGAAGAGACCACCGCGATAATCGCCGATTATCTCCTCCAAAAAGGACTCCCCCTCAAAAGCATTGCTACAACTGTCGCGTCCTCCCAGCTTATTAAATCTGTGTGTAGCGCAAACAAAATTGAGTGTCACGAAACCAAAGTAGGCTTTAAATATTTCGCCCCCTTCTTCGACGCCGCCAACGACACCAATACCCTGTGTCTCGCTGTAGAATCCTCCGGTGGATTTAGCCTCAACACACACACCTACGAAAAATGCGGCTTCCTCCCCGGCCTCCTACTCCTCGCCATAAGCCAGGAACGCAACACACCAATATCCAAACTCAAAGAAAATATCTTAAAAAAATATGGTAACAACACCTTCCTCGAAACGTCGTTCATCTTTGCAGCTGAAGACAAAGATAACTTAGCTTTGTTTTTTAAAAACCCAAAACCCGATCTCGTAAGCTCTTTCATTCCCAGCCAAGAAAGCTTAAACACATTAGACGGACTCAAAATAAACTGCGCGGATAACAGCTGGGCACTTTGCCGACTCTCAGGCACAGAGCCTCTCGCTAGACTCTACACAGAATCCACAGACCCCGACACAGCTCAAGCACTACAGAAACAAGCTAGGAACCTCCTTGAAAGCCTCGTTTAATCTAAACAACCTCTCCATAATTATTATGGAACCCGAGACACCCGCCAACGTCGGAGCTATCGCTCGCGCGACAAAAAACATGGGCGTCAGTGACATCCGCCTCGTAAACCCCACCCCCTTCAAAACCGACGACGCCTACAAACTCGCTCACGGAGCCAAAGACCAGCTCGAAACCTTTCAGACCTTTGATACCTTGGAAGAAGCAATCGCCGATATTAATATAGTAATAGGAACCACAAACCGACGCCGAGACAAACATTGGCCCACCTTGGAACCTAAAGAATTAATGGAAGGCTTAGGCTCCCCCTCGCAGACACACAAAGTAGCCCTACTCTTCGGTCGAGAATCAGACGGCCTCACCAACGACGAACTCAAGCTCTGTAACCAACTCACCCATATCCCAACAACAGGATATCACCCCGCCATAAACCTCGCTCAAGCCGTTATGATATATTGCTACGAAGCCTTTACGGCTAGCCCCAACAAAGAAGCGCCTTACACGTGGAACCCTGCCAATAAACAAGAGGAACAATCTTTGTACGAGAAAATTAAAGACACATTGCCCTGTTTGCCTCTCAACCCAAAAAAAGGCGTCGACGAGTTTGTTTCTTTGTTTAGACGTGTACTAGGCCGAACGACGCTAGAATCTAGAGATATTCGGCTCTTGCATAAGTTATTTGATTTAATTCAAAAAAAAACCTAATGACCTCGTTTCTTCTTCCTATATATTTTAGCAAGGCCCACGTCCAATAAAAGCTGATTCAAAAAACATCCTTCACGAACAACCTCCAAAAAAGCCTCTTGCTTATCTCCATAAAAAATATCCACCAAATATCTAGAAAACTTATCAGCCCAATACGTTCTCACAACCAAAAAGGGAAGCCCCTCCAACTCTTTTTCAAGAAAACTCTTCGCCTCCAGGCCCTCAGGAGATCCACTCTCAGGGCTGTCGATCCCCCGTAAACGCACCTTCTGCCGAGACTTCAGATCAAAGCCCAATTCAATATCCACCCACAAAGTATCTCCGTCAATAATCTCGACGAGAAACGCCTTGTAGGTATAATGTGTCACCTCTTTTGTCTTTAAATTCATAGGCGGGTTTTCTTTATACGTATGAAACCCCAAATCCAAATGCGCCAATCCACGCATCATCTTCACTCGATATACATAAGGTTCTTCACGTGTCTGTGTAAGTTGTGGGTTTTCTTTACCTGTATACTCGACTTTTTTTAAACCTTTTGTCGTATGCAAAGTAGCCTCTTTTATGATGTCTCGAAGTTCTCTTGTCGTTAATTTTTCTTTAATCGCCTGCTGTTCAAATTTCTTTCTACTCTTACGTTCAGAAACACTCAACAAGGCAGATATATGAGACCAACTCAATTGTTGTGGCGCCACAACAATCTGTGGATATGCTTCATAAAACTGAACACTTCTATATAAAAGGCTCTTATCTAGATGAAGATCTTCCGCTAAACGTTTAAAAACATAGCGCCCATATTCTGCTCTATCCTCAAAGCCTAAAAGATAGGTTTTAATATATCTACCCACATCCCAATAGGTCTTTTTTTTCTCCTGCTCAATCGCAGCTAAAGCCCGAGCTTTCCCTTCGTCTAAAACAGTTTTAAGCTGAAGAACCAAAGCCTCAAGATCAGAATTTTCTCTTTTTGTAAGAACACTATATATCATATAAAAAGTATACGTTGGAAAACGGAATAGTCAAAATCAGCAAAATTAAGGGGGTCCAAGTAAGGTATTAAGAGTTTATTCCGACTACTTATTTCTTTCAGAATTAAAGTCGACACCCACGGGAGATGTTTTACATGAACAAAATCCTCAAAATCATTTTCGCTTAAAAGCACTCTATTCGGATCATGAAAGTTATGGATATAATGAGAGTTAGACATAGATTTAAGGTGCTCTATATAAAAATAATCATCAGATTTTTGTGGGTCTATTATCGAATACAATCCCGGAGATACAGGTAGTAACTACAACACCACCTCCACATTCGCATCCTCAAAAGCATTCAGGATTCTTTCAAAAAAATGCCATTTTTTCATATTTATTTTTTCTTGTGCACTAAACCGATTTTGTTTTTTGGGAACATTATTTTTTGTACTTGCCCAATTTCTAGGGTAATAATTCTTATTTTTTCTATATGAAGACCCATCTTTTAATCTCCCAAAGTGCTTCATATTAGCCATTACTCCCCATGCCTTATTTTTTTCTGGATTATGAAAAAAATCTAAACATTTCACATAATATGAAAAAGATATTTTGTTTTTTAATAGCCAAATAGTAGGTTTAAACAAGCTATGTATAGATAGATCATGACTATAATTTCGAGACTGATTAACAGACTTCCCCTCATCACTAAACCACCAAAAATTAAGCCCCCATATTACTAATTCTGGTTTATGAATACTTAAAATCTCTTCGACAAAACTTTCCATATCTATTAAAGAATTTCCAAATCCCAAATTAAGAAATGATTTAGAAAAAAACGAGTGATTCATCATATACGTTCTTGAAGAACCTAACACAATTATATCCGGCTTAACTTTTTGATATAGGTTTATTTTATAGGGTCGGTTTAACTGAAAAAGAGAAGAACTGAAAATCTTTTTTTCATCTGTTTCAAGTTGCAAATCAACTACTCTATCTACACTTACAAAGTCTCCATTGTTTTTCAAAAAAATATAATTTAGCCCCAACACCATTGAAAAGACTAGTAAAATACAACTATATATAAAAACACAGTCGTTTGATCAATAAAATATAAAGACGTAAGTGTCAGGAAAACTAAAAAAACAAGATGTTTAACATCCGGTTCAAAAGTTCGGATCATATGATTTGAATTTTTAAACAAAAGGGCACAACTAAGACCCAACACTATATAAAAGAAAGCCTGGATAATACTCCCCCCGATACTGGTTAAAACATAAGAAAACTTTACGCCAAAAGCTTCTAAAAAAGACAGATATTGATTAAAATTAGAGGGTAAAACAATAGACGAAAATCCAAACATTGCTGTAAAGACCTTACTCACATCAGCCATTGATTTTGCTCTAAAGAATACAAAGGTTATATTTACAAAATTGAATGTAATAAACCAAGCTAAACTGTTGCTCAGTTTGAATTTTCTTTTC
>CALLLO010000120.1 GCA_938082985.1 uncultured Candidatus Marinamargulisbacteria bacterium
ATGGGTTAGGCGACCTGCTCCGTGAAAAAGAGCGTCTTGAATTTAGTTGGGTAAAAACAATTGTGTCTTTGCTTGTCATTATTGGTGGCGTTTACATAGGCGTACATTTTATTTTTCGATTTGCAAAGTCTATTATTGATGATTCTGTTTCTGTAAAATACACACACCCTGTTAAAGAAATCTCTGCTGAAGTCTACGTACCTCCAGAACCTAAAGTTATTGCAAAGGCGACTATAGTTTCTGTTAAAAAAGAAGCTCCAGTTAAAAAGGAAACGGTTGAGCCTAAAAAAGTAGACAACACTCATCCTTATAAAGTAATTGTGGGGTCTTATGTCAGTAAGAAAAATGCGATGATCTTGGTCTCTAAATTAAAAACAAAAGGCTTAAATGCTTTTATTTGGACATCTAAAAATAATGAAGGACAAGTGCTTTATCGCATACAATCTGGCGCTTTTAAAAATTTGACTTTAGCTAAAAAACATAAACATATGCTGTCTAAAAAAGGCTTTGACACCTATATCTTAAAAAAGTAATGAGCCTCCCTCTTTTCTTAGCGTCGGGATCCCCTCGGCGTAAGGAGCTCTTGAAACAGTTCAAGATTCCTTTTACACATATACCAAATAAACTAGATAGAGAACCCCCTATTGATCCTAGTAAAGATATTTCAACACAGCTTTGTGACCTTGCGTGGGAAAAAGCGACAGTCTCATCTATCGGATATAAAGGATGGGTGCTTGCTGCAGACACAATAGTCATTTTGCATGGGGAAATCCTGGGTAAACCATCCTCAAAGAAACACGCGTTCAAAATGCTTAAATCGCTTTCAGGTCAACAACACACCGTCATGACAGCTTTTTGTTTTTACAATACAGAAGATACCGGTTATTTATATAAATCGGATACAGCGTCAGTCAGATTCTCGACTCTCTCTGAGAGAGAGATTAAAGCGTACATCATCAATAAAAACCCCTTAGATAAAGCAGGTAGTTATGGTATTCAAGATGTTCCCCAACATTTTATCGATGAGATAGACGGAAACTACCAAACAATCATGGGTCTTCCAATGTCACTTCTATTACAGTTCATTCGAGATTATGATATAGTCTAGCTACAAATTTTTAAGCAGCAAACCATGAGTATTCTAAAAAAAATAAAATCACATTTCGCAAAAGATATTGGCATTGACCTAGGGACACGGAACACGGTTGTTTATACGCGTGGAGAAGGCATCGTTGTTAACGAACCCTCGATGGTGGCTTTAGATACATGTACACGAAAAGTAATGGCTATTGGCGATGAGGCCTATAATATGGTGGGAAGAACACCAGGAAATATCATAGCTGTTAGACCTATGAAAGATGGTGTCATTGCAGATTTTGATGTGACCGAAAAAATGATTCAGGCTTTTGTAAAAAAGTCGTGTACAAAAGCTATATTTGGCAAACCTCGGATACTACTTGGTATCCCATGGGGAATAACAAGCGTAGAAAAAAGAGCCGTAACAGATGCCGCTTTTGGAGCTGGAGCCAAAGAAGCTCTCCTTATTGAAGAACCTATGGCAGCGGCTATTGGTACTGGAATAGATGTATCATCGCCTACTGGACATATGATTATAGATATTGGCGGAGGGACCACTGAGGTTGCTGTTATTTCTTTGTCTGGCATTGTCATCTGTAAATCTATTCGTGTAGCTGGAGATGAGTTTGACGAAGCTATTATTACTCACTGTCGTAAAAACTATAACCTTCTTATTGGCGATCGTATGGCTGAAAAGGTTAAGATTGATATTGGGTCTGCTTACCCTTTTGAAAAAGAAAAAACGATTGATGTAAGAGGACGAGACCTTGTAAGTGGATTACCCAGAACCTTCACATTATCTTCGTATGAAATAAGAGATGCCTTATCGGAGCCCGTTAAAGCTATCATCGAAACGGTTCGCGCTACACTTCAAGTAACGCCCCCTGAATTATCTGCCGATATTATGAAAAATGGAATTTTAACGTGTGGTGGTGGGGCCTTGCTTTATGGATTAGATAAATATTTAAAAGATGAGACACAAATAGATATTCATCGGGCTGACGATCCCTTAAGCTGTGTTGCCAAAGGAACGGGGAAAGTACTCGAAGATGTTGAGCTTATGAAAAAAATAAGTTCTACTATTTCAAAGTAACTCTAATTCTTTGGCTTTAACTAAAATAAAACTCTTTAAATCATCTGTTTGAATATTTAAAATTTTCTTAACCGTCATATCCAAATTTTTCTTTATCTCTTTAATTTTTTTATTGAGCTCAACCTTAAGTCCTGACTTTTCGTCTATCTGCTCAAAAAAAGCCACCCACTCTTCTACGTTTTCTTCACACCCCGTTTCTTTACACTCGAAAAACCCCATAACACATATATCCTCTTTCATCTCTTTTATTAATAGAGATAGCTCTCTATTTATCTCAGAAATTAGGCTAGGCACTAGCTTTTCAAACACGGTCTCTTTTAGCATAGGATCTTGAATAAGCAATAAAATCACACACCCGATCAAATCTGAATAAGGCTGCATAAAGGCATGTGATTGGTCGTAAAACCAAGCATCCGACATATACAGATATAACAGCCATTCAGACCGACCTTCTTGTGCAGAGACTACACACTGCAAAATAGGACCACTGATATCCTGACGTTGAGGGGCTAAGTCAGCTAAAAGCTCCAAAAAAGGAGTGAGGTCTGACTCAGCCTCCAACACCTTACTCGCCTCTGAAAAAGCGGCTGGAGAGGGGTAGAGCATATGCTGCTGTATTATATAATGACCACACTCGTGATTCACTAAAAGATCTCGATACTCTTTTAAAAACACTGTTTTATTTCGTTTAAAAATATCTATATCTGACTGACAATAGGCCTCCATAGCTTTTTTCTTTAAACGATAGCCAATACGTGCGTCAACCTCACTAGGCTCACTCTCACTAAAACTACTTAGCCATTTAGAGTCATACACGAGATCTAGAGTGCTGTGTTTAATACTTATAATATCCTTATTAATTACAGCCGCCATCCCAAAGGGGATATTGGGTGTACAGTAAAGATCTTCTTTAATATCTAGAAACAAAAAGTCTCCCAATTGTTCTTGTGTACCTCTCCCACAAAAACATTCGACCTCGTTACCATGCCTACCCATTTGAATGAGACAATCACTCCCTATAGCTTTTAAATGAAGATTACAGGCTTTAGTTTCAAAAATAGAATACGTATTATCTTCTATAGATACGTAAAAAGTCTTAATTTTATGTATTAAATCAGATTCCTCAGCTGTGTATAAATCATGAGCCCTCATCTCAGAAGATACAAGATTGTCGAAAATTTGGGACGGATACGGGAGTGAAAGGCAGTCTGCTAGCGCCTTCTCAGATGAATACTGCCCGAGTGCACCCCAATTATTTTGGATAGTTTTGAGTCGGTACAGCGTCCAACACAACGCTTTTACCTGAGAAATAAGTCTCGACTCTTTATGTAACATGAGAACTAAGGCCCACCGATTTACAAAAATCGTATATGTAGGCACGCGCATCGTCATTATAGTGGCGCGCTTTATCTTTTCCTGCAATGAAATGTAAAAGCTTCTTTACACTTTGTTTTCTATGCGTCTCCATTAAGAGTTCCAGTTCCTTATGTTTACTTCCATATTCTTTACTTATCAACAAAACATTACTCCAAAACATAACTATTTGGTTGTAATTGGGTTCCCTAATCTCTGTCCCTGCAATAAGAAATTTAACATCCATATAGGCTTTCAAGCCTTTAAAATCAACGCTTGTCGAACCTACGGTATACATACTCGATTCCAATAAAGCCTTAGCCTTTTTTGTATAGCCTAAAACAAGCGAAAATAAGGTATTTATATACACATCTTTACGCTTATTTTCTTCTTTTCTTCTTTTATCAAAAGAAAGGTCTTTGTTAATTTTTTCAAAATCAATGGACCTATCTTCCTTTATGTATTTTAAAAGAGATAAAACAGCATAATCCGAATATAAGTACATATACCTATCTGAGGTATCGTAAAACCAAATATCAGAGAGGTAGGTATAAAACATTTTAGACGCTTTATCAGGATCTTTTAGGGCCACTACCTCGATTTGTTTAAGCGCTCCGTGTAATTTCCTATATTGAGGAGCAAAATCTGCCAGTACTTCTATTATAGACAAAATAGATTCATACCCAAAGCGAGTATGCGCTTCTGCTAAAGCACCTAGAGACCAAGGAAGAATATCTTGTTGTATCACGATATGACCGAGCTCGTGATAAACAATTGTTTCACCCATATTTTTGATAAATTCTTTTTTTACATTAATCAGATCTTCTTTTGTTTTTATAGAGTACAAGCGTAAAACATGTAGTTTTATACCGTCTGAAACGTGAGACGCAGCCCCCTCAGCACTCCAATTTTTACCTAAGCTATCAAATGAGGCTACCCACTTTTGATAAAAGATAGTCTCTAGGGCTTCTTGGCGAATACACACTTCTCGGTCACCACTAAAGGCCGCTTCAGCGATAATAATATTAGAACTCCGAACAAGCTCCTCTTTCATCCAATACACAGTATGATCGCCAATCTTATACTGTTTAGGCCTGCTGGCAATAAAAAAGATATTTTTTTTAGATGTAGTAAGTGATACAAAAAGATCAGAACCCAAAAACTTTAAAAATAGGTTCAAACGCTTTACATCTTTGAGCTTTATTTTTCGTCCAAAAAAATTAAATACAAAATTATCTATCGCCCAAGACACCGTTTCTAAACTAAGCGCCTTAAGATCTAAACCTTCGTACCCTTCTTGCAAAAGAATGTGAAAGGCTTCATGAGTATCCGAACTGAGATCCTCTTGCGCTTTTTTACCTGTAAGATGTCGTGAAAAGCTTAAGAAACATTGATAGTCCCCCGCTTCCCCCCAGTCTTTACTCAGTTCAAACTTCCTATATTGAATAAAAGAAAGATCTCTCAAACGTGATAAAACATCTAATTCTAAATCCAGCGTAGCTTTCTTTATCTCTTTTGGATTATAGTTAAACCCTTCATTGTCTAAATAATCCTGTATCGTGTCGTGGCAATGAAGGATGCTGTCTGTATCAAAACACAAAGCAGCATCCTTAGATAAGGCCTTTCCTTTCTTACAAAAAAGAGTGAATGGCTTCACTTAATTACTGAAGTCTAGTATCCGCTATTTTCACAAATTCAAGAGCGGCTACAACGGGGTTAGTCCCAGAACCATCTTTAAGCTCCTTCGCAAATTCATAAATATTTGAACTTGCTTTCTGAATAATATCAACGGCTTGTGCTGATGCAGCTATCTCAGCAGCTTCAAACAGAAGCTCAGAACTAGACGCCATCAACTCCCCCATTCTATCGTTTAAACCAGTCACTACATCTTGATTACCTACACCCCTAAGAAAAAAAGACAGAGTCTCCCCTCCTTGTATAGCAGCTTGAATGTCTGTTTTCGCTAAGCCAAGCAACGCAAGGACAGCTTCTTCATTTGCTGTAACCTTTTCTAACAAAGCAGCCTTAGTTGGTAGTAACTTTATCTCGGCCCCTTGTGTTTCGAAAAAACCAGCATCACTAAGTACAGGGTCAATACTTTCAGGTGCGACTTCAATCCCTTGAAAATTAGCAAGCTCTACTACTTTTTTTTTTATATCTACAAGTAAATCTTCGCGAGACTTTGAATCTTGTCCAGATGTATTCACAATATCTTTAACCGCACTAAGTACGATTGATAGTTTCGGTTTTCCAACGACGCTTGGGGCTACTGGAGGCCTACCCCCAAAAGTAGTCATCAATCTAGCCATAGAATACTTTTGCGCTACTAATTCAGCTGATACTGATCTTACTGCTACTACTGGTCCTGCTGCTGATAAACTTGCCATAATTATAATCCTTCGTAAATAGTATTTCTTTTATTAATTATCGGTTGAAAATAAAAAAAAATTCACTTTATTTTCAGTTCATTAAATATAGCACCACTACAGTCAGTTTTCCATATACACTCCCAGCTTGTTTTTCAACACACATTCACCTATCATAGTTAGCCTTATGAATACACAATTAAATGATTTAAAAACTGAGGCTTTTCTAGCCATTGAAAAAGCGACAAACACAGCCCAAATTGAGGAGATAAAACTCAGTTTCTTAGGTAAAAAAGGTGGGCTGACGGCACTTCTGAAACAAGTATCAACACTACCAGTAGACCAGCGACCTTTGATGGGGAAATTGGCTAACACTATAAAAAAAGATATAAGCGTTCGCCTAGATAACGCGTCTCAACTCTTTCACAAAGAAGAATTGAACGCGCGATTAAAAGCAGATACCTACGATGTAGCCCTTCCTAACATTGGGGCTAAAAAAGGCCACTTTCATCCTATTACACAAACGATTAAAGATATTACAGCCATTTTTGAACAACTTGGCTTTGCGACGAAGACAGGTCCTGACATTGAAAACGAGTCAATGAATTTTGAAAAACTTAATATTCCGGCGGATCATCCTGCACGTGACATGCACGACACCTTTTATTTGAAAAATGGCCATGTATTAAGAACTCACACCTCCCCTGTTCAAATACGTACGATGCTTCAAGAAAAGCCGCCTATTAAAATCTTAGCACCAGGAAAAGTATTTCGATGTGACGCAGATGCGAGTCACTCCCCCGTCTTTCACCAGCTTGAAGGTTTGTTGGTTGAAAAAGGTGTTAACTTTGCCCAATTAATGGGAACGCTTGAATTCTTTTTACAGTCTTATTTTGGCAAAGATAAAAAGGTGCGTTTTCGGCCTAGTTATTTTCCTTTCACAGAACCTTCTACGGAAGTCGATGTTGAATGTGTCATCTGTAACGGAAAAGGATGTTCACTGTGTAAGCAAACCGGCTGGCTTGAAGTTTTGGGTGCGGGGATGGTGCAACGCAAGGTTTTAGAAAACGTCAACATCGATCCTGACGTCTACACCGGCTTTGCTTTTGGATTAGGCATTGATCGCATGGCGATGTTGAAATATCGCATTAAAGATATTCGCTTACTTTATGAAAACGACTGTCGCTTTTTAGAACAGTTTTAAGGATTTAATATGAAATTTTCTTATGAATGGTTAAAAGACTATGTAGATATCGCAGTTACCCCGCAAGAACTTGGAGACAGGCTTACGTTAGCCAGTCACGAGCTTGAAGGTATTGAGTATGTAGGCGAGAAGCTTAAAGGCATAACAACTGCGAGAATTGAAAAAATTGAGCCGCATCCAGATGCGGACAAACTTGTCATTACGCAGATTAATGACGGGACTGAGATACACCAAATCGTGACAGGCGCTACTAACATCTCTGAAGGCGATATTATTCCGCTCACCTTACCAGGTTCTGTAATTTCAAGTGGCATGGAGTTAAAAGAAACAAAGTTAAGAGGCGTTCAATCTAACGGTATGCTGTGTTCTGAAGCTGAGCTTGGGATGTCTGAGTCGGCCTCAGGTATTTGGATCTTACCTGAAGACACGCCTATCGGTGTTGATTTTATAGCTTATGGTCAACTCAAAGATGCCATTTTAGATGTCTCCATCTTACCTAACAGAGGCGACTGCTTAAGTATTTACGGTTTAGCTAGAGACATTGCCGCCTTGTTAGATCTTCCTTTAAAAACTCCAGATTTTTCATATAAAGCATCTACTCTTGCGAACCCTTACGATATCTTTGTTGAAACACCAGACTTGGTCCCCTACTACAGCTTAGCCTATCTCGAAGGTTTTAAAGCAAAGCCTACTCCCCTTTGGATGCAGCGACGATTACAACTCTCTGGCATCCGCCCTATTAATTTAGGTGTTGATATTACGAACTATGTATTATTAGAAATGGGTCAACCTCTGCATGCTTTTGATTCTCGTTCACATAAAAACACAGCGATCTCAGTGTCGCTTGCCAAAGAGGAACAGTCGTTTACGGCTCTAGACGGCGAAGAAAGAAAGCTTAAAAAAAGTGATTTAATAATCTCTCATAACGAAAAGGCCATCGCTCTGGCAGGTGTTATGGGTGGGCTAGAATCTGGTGTTAAAGAAGACACGGCTAGCATTCTTTTAGAATCTGCTTTTTTTGACCCCGTAACCATTAGACGTACGGCCAACCGCCTTGCTTTGCACAGTGAAAGCGCAATTCGCTTTGAAAAGACGGTCGACATTGAGCATGTTTTGGACGCTAGTAAACGGGCGCTACATCTTTATCAGAGCTTGGGAGAGGCTAAAATTTCAGAATCCATCTCAATTTTTCACAACAAAAATAATAAACGATTTACACCGCTAAGCTTCGATATCCACTTAACTGAGCTTAATACATTATTAGGCAGCACCTTTTCTGAAAAGGAAATGAAGGCGGCTCTCGCTCGTTTAGGCATTGTGATTAAAAGTAATAGCGCGAGTATTCCTAGTTGGCGTAAGCACGACATTGAAGCGATGCCCTGTATTGCTGAAGAAGTCTTGCGCTTACTAGGTGCTAAAAATATTGAGAGAAGCCTTCCTACTGTTTACACCCTAGTACCTAAGCCGACCACACTTCACAGCTATACAGACTCTCTACTTCAAAATTTTGTAAACAACGGCTTTGACGAGATTTCAACCTTTCCGATGATTTCACCTAAAGATATCGATAGCTGTGGATTAAGCGCTTCAGACAATACCACACTCAGAAACCCCCTTACTCAAGAAGAATCGATCATGAGACCTATCATGATTCCTTCCTTACTTAAAGTCGCCGCTTATAACGCTAAAAGACAACGTGACTCTTTTTCTTTAGTCGAATGTGCCCATACCTATACCAGCAACGAGAAAGGATCCTTACAGACGTCAATCTGTGCAGGCGTCATGTATGGACAAAGTCTTCATAAGCCATATAAAAGTGCTGACAAAGATTTTTCTCACATTGAACTACAACAACTTAAAGCTAAAGTCGAAAACGCTATCGCTGGGTTAGGCTTATCTATTCGCTTTAAAAAAGAAACGGGCTCATACCTCTTTCATCCTGTTCGACATCTCTCTATTTATTGTGGACGCCTATTAATTGGCCATGTAGCTGACATTCACCCATCTCTAACAGAAGCCTATGACATCCCAGGTGAGGTTTTATATTTTGATATTAACTGTAGCCTTCTCTCTGAAGTAAGCGCTATAACGCCAAGTTACCAAGATATCCCTAAATTCCCCTCTACACGTAGAGATGTGGCACTGTTGGCACCTAAGGATCTGTCGTATTCAGACATCGAAATCGTGATCAATAAATTTAAGCCTAAGTTGGTAAAAGATTATTACGTCTTTGATTTGTTTGAATCCGAGAAAATTGGAGACGATAAAAAAAGTTTAGCTATAGCCTTTATATACCAAAACCCTGTCGACACCTTGTCGGACGATAAAGTAAACAAGGGCCACGCTCGTTTTGTTCAGTTCTTAACAGAAAAACTACCTGTAACTGTTCGATAATGAGTGGAAACCCTAGCTTAAACACACCCATGATGCGTCAGTACTTGGCGATTAAAGCCGAGTACCAAGACGCGATTCTTTTTTTTAGGCTGGGGGACTTTTATGAAATGTTTCTCGACGATGCTAAAACAGCGTCTCAAGAACTTGGGCTTACACTTACGGGCCGCGGGAAAGAAGAAAACAGAGTGCCTATGTGTGGGCTACCTTACCATGCGGCTGAAGGCTATATTTCTCGGCTGATTAAACGCGGATACAAAGTAGCCATATGCGAGCAGGTAGAAGAAGCTGCAAACGCGAAAGGAATAACGAGACGCGAGGTTGTTCACGTTATTACCCCTGGCACGGTTATAAACCATGACGCTATTGAAGCGAGTTCTAATAATTATTTAGCCGGTGTTATGCCTTTATCTAAACAAGGTGGCTTTGGCTTTAGTTTTGTCGACATTACAACGGGCGAATTTAGACTCAGTGTCTGCCACACAGAAACCGACGTGTACTCACACCTCGACCGTTTAGGCTGCAAAGAGCTCATTATTTCTGAAGGGCTTGAACTGAGTATAGATGACAGTATCTTAATCAATGAAAGGCCCCTTTTAGATAGCCTACGCGCAAAAGAAGAGCTCTGCCTCCATTTTAATATTCAATCGTTATCCGCCTTTGGCTTAGACACCTTCACGCACGCACTCCCTATCGCCTGGGCCTTACTCGATTATTTAAAAAAAACACAAAAAAACAGCGTTCCTCAAATTACGCGCTGTTTAGCTCATCGTAGCGAAAAAACAATGTCGATAGACAAAGTGTCTGTGCGAAACCTTGAACTCACGCAGTCTCTGCATTCTAAAGACAAAATCGGAACACTCTGTTGGGTTCTCGACCACACTAAAACGGCTATGGGCGCGCGAATGCTGAAAACACTTATTCATAATCCATCTACAGATATTGAACAAATTACCCTTCGATTAGACGCTGTGGAAGCGCTTGTTGGAGACTTGCTTTCTCGAGAAGAAATCCGTGACGTCTTGGGGCAAGTCTATGATTTAGAGCGATTACTGTCTCGTATAGTATCCGAGCATCACAATCCTCGAGATTGCATCGCCTTGAAGCAATCGTTACTGGCCCTAGGGGATTTAGCTGGTATATTAGCTCATTTAGACAAAAGCACTAGGCTCAGGGACTATTGTGAATTTTTTGAAAGTTTTGACTCAGATGACTCGCCTTTCAAACAACTTATTTCACTTATTGAAACGGGACTTGTAGATACACCTCCTTCCGTTATTCGAGATGGTGGCTTTATTAAATCAGGGTTTAACCCTGATCTCGACGCGCTTATGCGTTCATTTGAAGACATTCGAGCTTGGATTAATGGTTTAGAAGAAAAAGAAAGAGAAGCGACTGGGATTAAAACCTTGAGAGTAGGCTTTAACAAAGTATTTGGATATTATTTCCAGGTCTCTAACGGCATGAAAGACCAGGTCCCTGAGCACTATATTAGAAAGCAAACATTAACACAGGGTGAAC
Organism: uncultured Candidatus Marinamargulisbacteria bacterium; assembly: GCA_938082985.1. Classification (GTDB taxonomy): domain Bacteria; phylum Margulisbacteria; class Marinamargulisbacteria; family CALLLO01; genus CALLLO01. Next base: position 11,006 of record CALLLO010000120.1, read on the forward strand.
GTTTTATTACGCCTGAATTAAAAGAAAAAGAAACGATTCTTCTCACTGGGGAAGACAAGCAAAGCAAGCTTGAAATATCTCTCTACCATACCATTGTTAACACGATTAAACAGTTCATTCCCGACCTGCAAAAACTTGCTCGTATTGTCGCTCAATTAGACAGTTTACAATCTTTCGCAAGCGTTTCTCAAAAATATAATTATACACGACCTACATTTGTAGACGCTCAAGAATTGAGTTTAAACATTGTAAATGGACGACATCCTGTTTTAGAAAAAAGTTCCGGCGTACAGGTTATTCCAAACAGTCTAGAAATGAGTAAAGAGGAAAACAGAGTCATCTTAATAACGGGGCCCAACATGGCGGGTAAATCGACTCTCATGCGTCAGGTTGCCCTCACGGTTGTTATGGCGCAGATTGGCTGTTTTGTACCGGCCGACTCGCTAAGTATGTCTATCGTCGATAAATTATTCACTCGTATTGGGGCTCTCGACAATTTATACTCCGGGCAAAGTACCTTTATGGTGGAGATGCTCGAGTCGGCTAGTATTTTACATAACGCGACTCAGCAAAGTTTAATCATCTTAGATGAACTTGGACGTGGCACCTCAACTTATGACGGAATGAGTATTGCTGGCGCTATTACAGAACACATACATAACGACATTGGTGCTCGCACCTTTTTTGCCACGCATTATCATGAGCTCACGGACTTAAGTCAGGAACTTTCTGGGCTTAGTAACTACAGTATGGCGATATCGGAAGCTGACGGTAAGATCGCGTTTACCTACATTCTAAAAGCCGGGCAAGCTGATAAAAGTTATGGTGTTCATGTCGCTCAAATGGCAGGGCTCCCCGACTCCGTTATAAAAAGAGCTAACGTTTTATTGGACGCTTATGAAGAAATAGAAAAAGAGAGTTAATAATGAAAATTAAAGACACAAAAATTCCAGCTGTTAAACATATTATCCCTACAGTATTTGAAGATCCTCGAGGCTTTTTTCTAGAGTCCTACCATAAAGAAAAATTTGCTGAAGCTGGAATCCATGAAACCTTCATTCAGGATAACCATAGTCAATCCGTGAAAGGAACCTTAAGAGGCCTTCACATGCAAATAGCGCCGCACGGCCAAGGAAAATTAGTAAGGGCAACGAGAGGTACTATTTTTGACATTGCAGTAGACGTACGACCTGACTCCCCTACTTTTAAGCAATGGGTAGGGCTTATCTTATCTGAAGAAAATAAAGAAATGTTGTATATCCCTCCTGATTTTGCTCATGGTTTTTATGTCATGAGTGAGAGTGCTGAATTGCAGTATAAATGTACAAATCTTTATTATCCTTCTGCGGAGAAGTCACTTCGGTATGACGATAAAGAAATCGGAATTGAATGGCCGATTCAAGGCGATATTATCTTGTCTGAAAAAGATGAAAAAGCGTTAAGTCTAGCCGACTTTTTACTTTAGTTTTTAATATACAGGCCCCTCCCTATCTTGCGGCGTGTCCGGTCTTTAACAAAAAAGACCAATACCCCAGAGACTCTAAGAAATAAACCTCACCCCCAGCCCTCTCCCAAACGGAGAGGGAGTCAAAAAATATACGTTGTAAAGAGAGACGTTTAGACTATAAAGAACTTTCAATAGTAGTAAATGCTCATTATGTAATAGACGTCTTACGCCCCTCTCTTTTAGGAGAGGAGCCGGGGGGTGAGGTTTATTACTCTAACGGGCTTTAAATCTATGTCTCCATTCTATTTTTCATGCTTAGTTTATCCTTAAAACTTTCTTCGAGACCGGACACGCCTACTCTATATTGGGAAAGCGGCTAAGGGTTAGAGTTCAGCTTCTCTTCTTCTTAAAACCAACCAGGGATACAACAATCATAAGAGATGGGATTCGCGTCTAATTGATTTATTTTATCAAGATAAAAGTCACCCTGTTGAGTGCCTCTAAAGCTAGATTGTAACGAAGCATAATGAATTTTTAGCTCATCCTTACATCTTGTGTTACCAAACTTTAAGGAGTCTTCTAAGTAGCCTATAATATACTTACGAATCTCATTCTTTTGCTCAGTATAAGGGACTCTATTTTCTATAGGTATCTCCAGGGCATGCCTAGCTTTCTCTAGTGCTCTTTTTTGATATCGAATAGGTAAAAATTTTATAGTGAAGATACCTCTATGTATTAATCTTAACTCTTCTAGAGGCTTCACACCTTGAATCTCCTCTGCACTATTAAAATGCACATGCATTTTTGCATATTTATACTCAGGGCTATCTTTTGGAGCCCCTAAATCTCTAGTCGATGACAGAATTCCGCATAATGAACCAATATTCATACTCTTTCCTTTTCCTAATTTTTAAATTTTATCTTTTAACATCTTGTTATCGGTCAAAAGAAACACAAAATTTCATATATGCTCATTTTATTTTTTTATGACTCCATTTCCTACGAAGGATCAGCCCTCCTCACCAAACAATGTGACCCAACAAAAATCTAAGGTAAAAAAAATAAAAATTAACGGGTATACTTAAAGACATGACATATTCAACATCCACCCTTCTCGACTCACTTAAAGCCAAAATTCATATTCACGAATGGGATTGCGATACACCTAAGGGCGTTCTCGTTATCGCTCACGGAATGATGGAACATGCGGGACGTTATAGCACTACAGCAAAAGCCTTAAATAAAAAAAACTATATCGTTATAGCCGCTGATCATAGGGGTCATGGCAAAAATATAGACAACTGTAGCCTCGGTGACTTTGGAGAAGGCGCTACGTGGGATCTTCTAGCAGACACACTTGCACAGCTTGTCCTCTATGCTAAAGACAAACATCCAACACTAAACTGTACGCTGCTCGGACATAGCATGGGCTCTTTTATTGCAGAAAGGGCTTGCCAACGGCATACCCTCCTTCCGATTAAAGGACTCATCCTCATGGGAACAGCTAACGAACCGAGCGCATCCACCATGTTAGGAAGCTTTCTCGCCAGCATGTTTTGCCAAATTTTTGGTCCACTCTCAAAAGCACGTTTTTTTCATACCGTTATATTTCTTCCCTATACTCTTAGCATAAAAAAAAGAAAAACAGCTATTGATTGGCTCTCCCGCGATTCAAAATCAAATGAAGCCTATCGTAAAGACCCCCTCTGTGGATTCATCTGCACTAACAGATTTTATAAAACAATGTTTGCTGGAATAAACACAACGTTACAACACACCTCCCTAGCTAATTTAAACAAAGCACTCCCCATAGCCTTCTTTTCAGGAACTGCAGACCCACTGTCTAGAGAAACGGCTCATCCTAAACAACTCGCAAGCACCTATCGAAAGTTGGGTCACACTGTATCCGAATATTACTATGAGGGAGCCAGACACGAGCTCCTTAACGAAACAAATAAATCAGAAGTTGTACATGATATTGTGTTATGGATAGACAATCTTTGATATGATACAGAAATCACACTTTGGAAGGTTTTAAAATGGATTGGAAATTACGACGTTATTGTGGAGATTTATCAGTAAAAAACATCGGAGACACAGTACAACTTTCAGGTTGGATTGACACAATTCGTGACCATGGACAGGTCTTATTTATGCATCTTCGAGATGTATCTGGCTTTGTACAAATCGTCTTTGACCCAGCTGTAAATAAAGACATACATGCTATTGGGGACAGTCTTCATAACGAATATGCAGTAACACTCACCGGACACATTTTAGAACGTGACGAAGAAGCCAAAAACCACAGTATCGCCTCTGGTCACTTTGAAGTAAGAGTAGACGCGATTGAGATACATAGCAAAGCGAAGACGCCTCCTTTTGTTCTTACTGAAAAAAGCCAAGTAAATGAAGACAGTTCTGAGTTTAATGTTGATGAAGATTTACGTTTGAAATTTAGATACTTAGATCTACGTAGACCTAGTATGCAAAAGAAATTATTAACCCGTTACCGTATCTTAAAAACGATTAGAGATTATCTAGATACTCATCGTTTTTCAGAAGTAGAAACACCTATTTTAACTAAAAGCACGCCTGAAGGGGCGCGCGATTATCTCGTCCCTAGTAGGCTTCACCATGGTGATTTTTACGCCCTCCCTCAATCGCCTCAGTTGTTTAAACAACTTTTAATGGTGGGTGGTATGGACCGTTATTTTCAAGTGGTTAAATGTTTTAGAGATGAAGATTTAAGACCTAACAGACAACCTGAATTTACCCAATTAGACCTTGAAGCTTCTTTTATCGATGAAAATTTCATTTATTCTCTTATGGAAGAATTAATGGAAAAACTCTTTGCATTAGTTGGAAAAGAAATAAAAGGTCCATTCCAACACATGACCTACGAAACAGCCTTAAACAGCTATGGGTCAGACAAACCTGACTTACGTTTTGATATGAAAATGATAGACGTGACGCCTCTTTTAACACAGGTAAACTTTCAAATTTTTAAAACATTAGCTACGAAAGGTGGCAGTATTAAAGCGATTAATGTAAAAGGGAAAGCGGCTGACATGAGTAAAAACATGTTACAAGAAGAACTCGCTAAGAAAATGGTCCCTAAATTTGGTGGCAAAGGGATGGCATGGATGAAGATGGTAGACGGCGCGTTGCAATCTAATATCGTGCAGTTCTTTTCTGAAGAAGAACAATCTAATCTAATAGAGACACTCAAGGCTGAAGATGGCGACGTTTTACTCTTCATTGCAGACATGAAAAAAGATAAGGTAAACGAGGTCCTAGGACGCCTTCGCTTATACGTCGCTGAAAAGTATGGATTCATTAAAGCTACTGACATTGCACCTTTGTGGGTCACCCAATTTCCTTTATTTGAAGAAAAAGATGGAAAGATAACCTCCATTCATCACCCTTTCACAGCACCTAGTGGTGACGTTTTAGCAGCGAAGACTCGTGAAGAGATTTTGGCGATTAATTCACGTGGCTATGACCTCGTTATTAACGGGGAAGAAATCGGTGGCGGAAGCATTCGTATTCATCAATCTGACGTACAACATAAGATCTTTAACTTACTCGGCATGGAAGAATCTGAAATAGAAACGAAGTTTGGGTGGTTTGTACAAGCACTTCAGTACGGAACCCCTCCTCATGGTGGAATCGCTTTAGGGGTAGATAGATTGGTAGGCATGTTACTCGACACAGATAATATCAGAGAGGTTATAGCCTTTCCGAAGAACAGAGTCGCGTACTGTCCGCTTACACAGGCACCTAGCGGCGTCGATACGCCTCAACTAGACGATTTACACATCTCTATTCAGGAAAAGCCCGAAGAAGAGGCATAATGGGGCTACTAGCACTCGGTTTAATCACCGGTGTTTTTTCGGGATTAGTAGGCTTAGGTGGTGGTGCAATTGTCATCCCTAGCCTGGTTTATTTCTTTGGCTTCTCACAACATGGTGCCCAAGGTACGTCTTTAGCTATGATGATACCTCCTATAGGAATTCTAGCAGCATGGACATACTATAAACATGGGCACGTCGATATCAAAACATCAGGGATACTCGTCGCAGGTTTTATTGTCGGGGGCTTACTTGGCTCCAAACTCGCAGTACTACTACCTGCCGTTATTATGAAAAAAGTCGTAGGCCTATCCCTAGTTGTACTAGGGATACGACTTTTTTTCTTTTAATTATTTAGAAGCAAAAAGCTTAATGCGTCGCTCGCCATCAAAGCTATGCTTCCCTTTGTTTTTGACTTTAATCGGATATTTCCCATCAAAACAAGCGGCACAAAAATCTTTATTTTCAACAGATGCGATAGAGTCTAACATCCCTTTTTGGGATAAAAAGCCAAGACTATCCGCCCCAATATATTCCATAATTTCTTTTACAGTTTTATGTGAAGCAATAAGCTTAGAACGTTTAGGCGTATCGATTCCAAAGTGACAAGGAAATAGAATTGGAGGGGCCGAAATCCGCATATGCACTTCAGTCGCACCCGCTTTTTTAATGGCAGTTACACGTTGCTTAGCTGTCGTACCTCTTACTAAAGAATCGTCAATAACAATAACCCTTTTCCCTTTAAGGACAGAGGATATAGGATTTAACTTAACTTTTACACTAAGGTCTCTAATTTTTTGCTCGGGTTGAATAAAGGTTCGCCCGACATAATGGTTACGTGTCATACCAAATTCGAAAGGAATACCAGACGCTTCAGCGTAACCAAGCGCCGCACTATTTCCAGAATCTGGGATAGACATAACAAAGTCAGCATCTACAGGGTATTCTGACGCTAACTGTTTACCAAATGCCTTTCTTACTTGGTGAACATTCTCACCATAAACGATACTATCAGGACGAGAAAAATACACGTGCTCGAAGACGCACATAGCAGGTTTTACTTTTTTAGGGATTTGATAAGATTGAATACCTTTGTCATCAATATAAACGATTTCGCCAGGCTCAATTTCTCGAAGGTATTTTGCACCTATTAAATCTAAAGCACAGGTTTCTGAAGCTACAATATAGCCGTCACCTAAGCTACCTAATACTAGGGGTCTGAAACCTTGAGGGTCTCTTGCCGCCAATAAAAAGCCTTCTCCCATAGTCACTAATGAATAAGCCCCTTCGATTTTCGCAAACGTTTCTTGAAAGTTGCCTACAATGCTACCCGCTTTAGAGCGTGAAAATAAATGAAGAATAATTTCAGAGTCGACAGTAGATTGAAATAAGGCGCCTTGAGCTTCTAGATCTTTATAGATAGAAAATGCATTCGTTAGATTCCCATTATGCGCTATAGCTAACTTACCTTGCGCGGTTTTAGAGTAGAGAGGCTGAATATTGTTAATATTATTAGAGCCCGTCGTTGAATATCTAACGTGGCCAACCGAAGAGGTTCCCTTTAAGTATGCTAAGTTTTTAGGATTAAAAACTTCAGATACAAGCCCTTCCTCTTTTACAACATAAAAATTTTTTTCATCATAAGATACTATACCAGCACTTTCCTGACCTCTATGTTGAAGTGCATATAAACCTAAGTAACAAAGCGTCCCGGCATCTTTACAGCC
>CALLLO010000121.1 GCA_938082985.1 uncultured Candidatus Marinamargulisbacteria bacterium
AGACGTTGTGCTACTAGAAACCGGCATGGGTGGCTTAATGGACTGTACGAACGTGATTGTTCCTGAGGTCAGTATTATTACGAGAATCGGCTTGGACCATCAAGATGTTTTGGGTGATACGATTACTCAAATAACAGCAGAGAAAATAGGTATCATCAAAGATGAGGTGCCTGTTGTCACAACAACCATGCAACCAGAAGAAGCGCGTAACATTATTTCTCAAACGTGCTCAGCTATGGAGATTAACTTATATGAAGCCAAACCAGCTATTCTTCCTGAAAACTACATCTTGCAAGGGACTTTCCAAGAAGAAAACCTAGCCATAGCAAGACAAGCCTTGGATGTTCTTTATCCAGGCCGACTCTCTCACAAAAAATCAGCGGATGGGTATAAAAAAGCCACACATCCTGGACGGTTTGAACGATTTAAAACGACAGTGGGAACACTGATTACCGATAGTGCTCATAACCCGTCTGCAATGGTAGAATTAATCGAGTCATTAAAAAAATATTACCCCAATAAAAAACCAGTCATATATGTAGGCATACTTGCTAGAAAAGATTATATGGGGATGTTCGAGTGTCTTTTGGATTATGTAGAAAAAATATACCTATGCGACTTTTTACCAGGGCAAAGTGTTTCAATGTCCGATATTGAGGGAATAGACAGGTATAGGGGCTTGATACTGCCGGTACAGCTTTCTGACCTTGGTGCGGAGTGTCGGAAACATGAGTTGACTCTCATTACGGGCAGTATGTACTTTCTTTCCGATTTCTATCCACTCATAAAAGCAATTAAAAAATAAATTTTTTAGGTTAATTATGTTAAAGTAATCATCATATGAAAGCGTATTTAGACTTAGTGAACCGTGTGTTAGAAGACGGTGAAGATAGAGAAGACAGAACGGGTACGGGTACGCGTTCTATTTTTGGAGAACAGCTTCGCTTTGACCTACGAGAAGGATTTCCTTTATTAAGCACCAAAAAAGTTTTGTTTGCGAGTGTATTACGCGAACTTCTTTGGTTTATCAAAGGGGCGACAAATATTAATGATGGCCTTTTCCCCCATACAAAAATATGGAACGCATGGGCAGATAAAAATGGGGATTTAGGCCCTGTGTATGGCTATCAATGGCGGCATTGGGAACAATATAGAGAAACTGACACAGGTGAGATTGAAAAAAAACATATCGACCAGTTAAAACAAGCCATTGCTATGATAAAAACAAACCCTGATTCAAGACGGATTATTGTAGCGGCTTGGAACGTGGGAGATATTGATAGGATGGCCTTGCCTCCGTGCCATAGCATGTTTCAGTTCTATGTGTGTAATGGGCACTTAGACTTACAGCTCTATCAACGCTCAGCAGATATTGCCTTGGGGGTTCCTTTCAATATCGCCAGTTATGCCTTGTTATTAATGATGGTGGCGAAGGAATGTAATTTAATTCCTCGATATTTTATTCATACCTTCGGAGACGCCCATATTTATCATAACCATTTTGATGGCATGAAAGAGCAATTAACGAGAAAAATCGGGAGCTTGCCTCAGGTGGAGATTGCGGATAAAGATTTTTTTGATTTAGAGTTTGAAGATTTTAAATTATTGAATTATGACCCGCAGGGCTTTATTAAGTTTTCGATAGCTGTCTAGTTAGCTTCGAGAGCCTCAGCTGCTGGTACGTTTGTAGATACGCAGTCTTGCTACCCCCTCACTTGGGAGAGGGGCGGGGGGTGAGGTTGCTTCCTCTGAGTGTAAACCCAGAACAAAGAGCCCTCACCCCCTTACACCCCTCCCACAGGTAGAGGGGTTCATACAAGTTTTTACTTAAGAAATCTTAGCTTTCTCGATTAAAAATTCGACGGCTTTACGTTGCGTAAGCATTCTTGTGAAACCATCAAGATTTATTTTCGCCATTTCAGCGGCTACTTTCTCATCTGTATCCGCTGTAGGAAGCAGGGTTTGAATCTCTTTTTTGATGTCGTCATCTGTCGCTTCTAGGTTTTCTTTTGTAATAACAGCCGATAAAGCTAAATCTGATTTAACACGTTTTGATGCGGCTTCTTTGAGTTGTTCTCTGAATTGTTCTTGGCTTTGGCCAATCATACCTAGGTATTGCTTTATGCTGCCACCAGACTGTTTGAGCTGTTGTTCGTATTGTCTGATATCGTAGTCTATTTCAGATTGAACCATAGCATCCGGGACGTCCATTTTTGCGTCAGCAACAAGGGCCTCGATGAGGTCTGCACGTAGTTTTTCTTCACTTTTTTGTTTGGCTTGAGTTGTTAATTTTTCAGTGATGTCAGCACGTAGTGCGTCTACTGTGTCAAATTGATCGTTAGATACTTTTTTAGCTAAAGCATCATCAAGCTCAGGCGTATATTTTTCTTTAATATCGCCTATTTCAACCTCAAATTGAACCGTTTTACCCGCAACAGCCGAGTTGGAAAAGTCGTCAGCATAAGTAATTGCGAAAGATTTTTTATCACCTTTTTTACTGCCTGTGATTTCGGTATCAAAGTCTTCACCAAAATTTTTAAGGCCTACTTTAACGGTGAGTGACTCACGGGTCCATTGCTCGTAAGGCTCTCCGTCGATTGTTGCAATAGAGTTAAGGCTCACAAGATCGTCGTTGCCCGCAGCTGCGTCTGTTTCTTTATATTCAGCAAAGTTTTCTCTGAGTTGATTAAGCTGTTCATCCACTTTGTTGCTATCTGCTGTGTCAGCGTCTTTTGTCGCTTTAATGCCTTTATATTTTCCTAATTTAACGTCAGGTCGTACGTCTACGTCACAAGAAAATGTAACGCCCTTGTTTTCTTTGTATTCTCCTACAGAAACATTCTTAGGAAAATCAATAACGTCTAAGTCTAGTTCTCGAATAGCATCGCCGTATGTCGCGTTTACAGCATCTGAGATACCTTCTTGAAGAAGCATAGCTTTTCCATAGTGTTTTTCAAAAATATTTCTTGGAATTTTTCCTTGGCGGAAACCTGGAATTTTTGCTGTTTTTGAGACGTCTTTAAATGCTTTATCCATACCGGTGTCTATGGCGGGTTGGTGGATCTCAATCTCTAGTGAAACGGTGTACCCTTTTTTCTTATTCTTTAATACTTTCATTGTTTACTCCTGCAACTTGCAAATTTAGTAAGAAAAAAAGTGTACCAGGTGCAAGAAACAAGGTCAAATTTTGATGGATAACGCACCCAAATCGTTTGAGTTGGGCGCGGTGGATTGTCTTGTTTTTTAAGCTAGCTTTTTAAGCTCGTCTAACCAAAAGGCTTTAGCTTGAACACCAATCTGAGTTTTAACATCCTCACCACCTTTATATATCTTAACGGTAGGGATGCTCATAACGTCGTTTGCTTGCGCGAGTTCTGGTTCTTCGTCGATATTGACTTTAACAACGAGGACTTTATCGCCAAGCTCTTTAGCTACGTCTTCTAATATAGGTGTAAGCATACGGCAAGGACTGCACCATTCTGCCCAGAAGTCTACGATGACGGGTGTCGTGGACCCTTTGACGACAGCGTCAAAATTTTCTTTTGTTACATTAATTAAATCACTCATGATAATCCTCCAAGGTATGTTCTCTATTCTTGACCAACGTATGTTCGTTGCGCTTGATTGCTGAAGCATTGTAGCTTAAATACACAGTGCTAAAAAGGCAGGGCTCTTTTATTATTATGCAGGGCCTAGTAGAGTACCCGGACGTTAGTTTAAAAGGATACGATTATGATTTACACGGATAATGTTACTTTAAGTTTTGGAGCCCGCGTTTTGTTTGAAGATGTGACGGTTAAGTTTACGCCTGGGAATTGCTACGGATTGATCGGAGCTAACGGAGCTGGAAAATCTACTTTTATGAAAATATTATCAGGTGAAATCGATACGACAAAAGGCCGTGTGATTGTGGAACCAGGTAAACGGGTCTCTACCTTGAAACAGGACCAATTTGCCTATGATAAGAATACAGTTTTAGAAACAATATTGATGGGGCATGTGACCCTCTACAAGATCTTAAAAGAAAGAAACGACCTCTATGCTAAAGAAGACTTCTCCGATGCCGATGGTATTAGAGCTGGGGAACTTGAAGAAGCTTTTTCAGATATGGATGGCTATAACGCAGAAGCTGACGCCGGAGTGTTAATGTCCAACCTAGGACTCGCGGATGAGCATATCCACATGACTATGGCAGAACTTGAGCCAGGACAAAAAATTAAAGTTCTTTTGGCACAAGCCTTGTTCGGAAACCCTGACATTCTTCTTTTGGATGAGCCTACGAACCATTTGGACCATGATGCAATTCAGTGGTTAGAAGATTTTATTTTAGAGTTTAAAAATACCGTTATTGTGATTTCTCATGATAGACATTTTTTGAACACGGTATGCACGCATATCGCAGATTTAGATTTTAAAAACATTCAACAATATGTAGGGAACTATGATTTTTGGTACCAGTCTAGCCAACTTGCTATGCAACAGAAGCGTGACCAAAATAAAAAAGATACAGATAGGGTAAAAGAGTTAGAAGACTTTGTACGACGGTTTTCAGCTAATGCCTCTAAATCTAAACAAGCGACGTCTAGAAAAAAATTGATTGAAAAAATCAAACCTGAAGAACTAGCCGTATCATCTAGAAAAGCACCGTTTATTGGCTTTAAATCGGAACGTCCTTGTGGGGATATTATATTAAATGTTGAAAACTTAAAGAAAAGTATCGATGGAAAAGACATACTTAAAAAGATCACCTTTGAAGTAAGAAAAGGCGATAAGATTGCATTTGTAGGCTCGAACAGTCTAGCTAAAACTCTTTTGTTTGATATTTTGGCAAAAGAAAAGACTTTTGATGGTGGTCAGATGTTAATAGGACAAACGATTACACTCGATTATATGCCGTCTGATAATACTAAATATTTTAAAAAAAACATTCCTCTCAATGAATGGTTGAGCCAATATTGTGACCAAGATGATGACCAATATATCCGTGGTTTTTTAGGTCGTATGCTGTTTTCAGGAAACGAATGTTTGAAAGAAGTTAGCGTGTTGTCTGGTGGAGAGAAAGCGAGATGCATGTTTTCTAAAATGATGCTGTCTGGCGCTAACGTACTCATTTTTGATGAACCGACGGATCATTTGGATTTAGAGTCTATTTCAGCTTTGAACGAAGGGTTAAAAAGCTTTTCAGAAGTGATGTTGTTCACCTCTCATGACCATGAGCTGATTCAAACGGTAGCGAATCGTATTATCGAAATTAATGACGATGGATCTATGACGGATTATATGGGAAGTTTTGAGGATTATTTGAAAAAGACTGGGAAGACTGGGAAGTAAACGTTTTTACCGTGTATTTTGACTATTTAATTCTATGAATTCTAATGGGGATAGACCGCTTTTGTAAGGTCCTCTTTATTAACCCTTCCCGCTGCTTTTATGTACGGGATAGATGCCTTCGTTTCAGTTAATGAGTCTTTAGGCTTTTTTCAAGAACCTTTTACAAATGTACAGAAATAATAGTAACGACCAATATCAATAGAAAAAATCACACAATTATGATTAAATATACGTATTTATTGGTAGTGCTTATTGGTTTAGATTTAGTGGTTTTTGTGCTTAATTATGAGTGCAATATAAAATAAGGAAAAAATTATGAAAAAATTAGCACTTATGGCTTTATTATGCGTAACTCTCGCGGGATGTTCTGCTGTACCAGATCCGATTACGGTTGTTATTCAACCCGTTGGAAATGAAATGAAGTATGCAACAACTGAATTTGAAGTAGAAGCAGGTCAAGAAGTAACGATCATTATGGATAATGTCGCCACTGAAAAAATGATGCAGCACAATATTGTATTTTTAAATGATGCGAGTAAAGTAACGGAAGTGGGTATGGCGGCTATTACTGCAACTGGATATCTTCCAGATAATCCAGCAATTATTGCAGCAACTCCAATAGCAGGAGCAGGGCAAAAGACCCAAATTACGTTTACTGCACCTAAGAAAGCAGGTACGTATGTCTATATTTGTACCTTCCCGGGTCATTTTTCAATAATGCGTGGTGAGATGATCGTTAAGTAGATCTCTTTTTTTAAGACCTGTTTTGTAGGACTATCTCTATAAGACAGGTCTTTACGCGTGCCAGACATATGTATGAGACATTTCTTTTTTTCACTTATTGGCCGCGAGGTACCAGAGCCCTTAGTGGATGCCTTAGTTGATAGATACGCCGAGTGTAAGAATGGATAGACATAAACGCCGAATATCTATCGTGATTATGTGCACCGTCTTCGGTTTTTTTTTTATGTTCAAGCTGAGCTCGGCGTCTGTGTTTGGAATTGGTGCTATTTTTGCTTTTATTCTCCCTCCTGTTTTAACGCAAGAGATGAAAGAATTAAGTAAATATATTTTACCTATAGCTATTGTTGGCATTGGAGCCGGCATAAAAGCTGAGGTATTTTTACAGGTAGCGCCATTAACCTTGATTTTTGTTATGGGTGCTATAGTGTGTGTGTTGTTGTTGGGGCGTTGGCTCAAAAGACGGTTTCGATTGAAAGGAGATTGCTCTGTTTTGATTACGATTGGTACGGCAATATGTGGTGCAACAGCGATCGCGACAGTGGCGCCTATTATTAAACCTAAAGAAAAAGAGTTGGTTATGGCCTTAAGTACGATTTTTAGTTTGAACGCTTTGGCTTTGATTTTGTTTCCAATGATAGGTGGGTGGTTGAATTTGAGCCAGTCACAGTTTGGGACCTGGGCGGCTATCGCGATTCATGACACGAGTTCGGTGGTGGGCGCTAGTTTGGCGTATGGGCCTGAGGCATTTCAGTTGGCGGTTATTTTGAAGTTGGTGAGAGCGACAGCTATTATTCCTTTGGCCTTGATTTTAGTCACTAAGTATAAGTCTGAAGAGACTGATAGTGTGACGATGCAAGCGCCAGCGATGTTTACGGGCTTGTTCTTGTTGGCCGGATTAGTGGCGATATTTCCACAGCATTCTATCCTGTGGGGTGAGGTTTCTTCTTTGGCTAAAACGGCTTTGTTGGTGGTTATTTTTATTATGGGCGTACAGTGTAGGGTGCTCTCAGACGTGAAATCGGCGGCAAAGCCTTTGGCTTTTGGCACCTTGTTGTGGGTCGTGACGAGTGGGGTGAGTTTGTTTTTGGCGATGGTGTAAGGTCTCTATTTTATACGTAGCTATGATAGTATAATGAAGGTGTGCAAGATTTAGATATACGATGGATACAACGCTACAAACATTTTGTGAGTGCCTTTTTACAACTAGAAAGTGCGGCTACACTTGCATCTCAGCGAGACGTGTCTGATGTTACGGTAATAATGTTAAGTGATATATTTTAAAAAATATCCAAATATTAAAGACGTCATCTTATACGGCTCTCGAACAAAAGGGACCTATCGTTCGGGTTCGGCTATTGATCTTTGTTTAGTAGGCCAAGCTATAGGTTTTAATGAGCTTAATCGAATTATTAGTGAGATAGACGGGTGATGAATTGCCCTCTATGCTTCCAAAAAATTAGCGATACAATTTTTTACACAGATAAACATCGAGACTATATTAGATGCAAAAAGTGTTGCTTAGTTTTTGTTCCAGAAGCCTTTTTTTTAAGTAAAGAAGAAGAACATGCTCGTTATGATATGCATATAAACAAAGCAGATAAAGGCTATCTTAATTTTTTATCTCAACTGGCAGAGCCTCTTTTAGATATATTGGATAAGCCGAGTAAAGGATTGGATTTTGGGTCTGGACCGGGGCCTTGTTTAAATATTTTATTGGAAGCGAAGGGCCATGACGTGAGCCTGTATGATATTTTTTATGCGAACGATTCAAGTCGCTTAGAGCAGAGCTACGACTTTATTACAGCTACGGAAGTCGTAGAACATCTGTATGAGCCGGGGAAGGTTTTAGATGCGTTGTGGGGGTGTATAAGACCAGGCGGGATATTCGCTATAATGACGCAGCCTATCCCAGAAGAGTTTGGAGCGTGGTGGTACATTAAAGACAATACACATGTGAGTTTTTTTCATGAGGATACGATGCATTTTTTGATGAAAAAATGGGGCGCAACCGAGCTCTATCATGAAAAGGCGGTATGGATTATGCGGAAACCTACTTAGCGTTACGACGAATACGGTGAACGCCTTTTTGAAGCGGGCGAGCGGTACGTTCTATTCGATTGAGAAACCAAAGCGCGAACATACAGAATAAAGTAAGTTTAAGACCTACAATAGGGAATCCTGTTCCAATGACGACACCGATGGAGGCGAGAAGCCAGATCGTGGCCGCTGAAGTCATGCCTTGTATGACACCTTCTTTGGAGATAATGACCCCACCACCAAGAAAGCCTACACCTGTGACTACTTGGCCGATAATACGAAGTTGGTCACCTTCTAATATAGTGCCAATGGCAACGAAGAAATAAGTGCTTAGGCAGATAAGGGCACACGTACGCATGCCGGCGGGTTTGCCAAAGAGTTGTCTCTCGAAGCCAATCATGACGCCGCAAAGTGCGGCTATAAGAAGCGAGCTTAAATCAAAGGGCTCTATAGAGATGAGTGCGTGGATATCCATGTCTCTATCATAGTCAATAAAAGAGTGGGGATGCAAGGGGGGGGCTGCCTTGCCTATTAAGAACAATTAAAATGGGGTATCATATTTGAAAATTGAAAAAGCAATAGGAGCTACACACATGAGTCTAAATATTTACTACGACAAAGACACCAACCTAAATTTAATTACAGAAAAACGCATCGCGATTATTGGATACGGAAGCCAAGGGCATGCACATGCACTTAACCTTAAAGACAGCGGCGTCACTAATATTGTGATTGGGCTAAGAGACGGATCTGCTTCTGCAGAGCGTGCTAGTAAAGCTGGATTTGAAGTAGCAGCTCCAGAGCTTGCGGCTAAAGATGCTGACATTATTATGATTCTAGCGCCTGACGAATATCAAGGTGACCTTTATAAAGCTATCGAGAGTAACCTTAAGCCAGGAGCAGCCTTAGCGTTTGCTCACGGACTCAACATCCACTTCAAACTTATTGACGCCCGAGCTGATTTGGACGTTTTCATGACGGCGCCTAAAGGACCTGGTCACACGGTAAGAAGCGAGTACTTAAAAGGTGCGGGTGTTCCGTGTTTGATCGCTGTAGCACAAGACGCGACGGGTAATACGAAAGACTTAGCGCTTGCTTGGGCTGCAGGTGTTGGTGGTGGCCGAGCGGGGATCATCGAAACAACATTTAAAGACGAATGCGAAACAGATCTTTTTGGTGAGCAAGCGGTTTTATGTGGGGGTGTAACCGCTCTTATGCAAGCAGGGTTTGAAACGCTAGTAGAAGGTGGATATCCTCCAGAAATGGCTTATTTTGAGTGCTTACATGAAATGAAACTTATCGTAGATCTTATCTATGAAGGTGGTATGGCTAACATGAGATATTCTATCTCTAACACAGCTGAGTTTGGTGACTACAGAACAGGCCCATCAGTGATTACAGCAGAAGTTAAAGCGGAAATGAAAAAAGCTTTAGACAGAATTCAGTCTGGTGAGTTTACACGTGAATTTATTGAAGATAGTAAAAATGGCTCGACTAAGTTAAAGGCATGGCGTAAAGCTGGAGCGGAGCATCAGTTAGAGAAAACTGGCACGAAGCTAAGAGGGCTGATGTCTTGGATTCAAGAAAATAAATTGGTATCTGAGGCTGTAGGGTAACCCTCAGCTTTAAGTAAACTCCCTCAAATTCCTCTTTCTGGTCCCCTCTCCCAAGTGAGAGGGTAGCAAGATAGTAGGAGGATTATTATGAAAAAATTTCATATTGCTTTAGGTGTTGACCATATTGAGAAAAGTGTAGAGGAGTATAAGGCTCGTTTATCCGTAGAGCCTACTGTAGTGGTCGCTGGGACCTATGCTTTGTTTAGAACAGAGACGTTGAACGTTTCGATTCGTAAAGTGGAGGCTGCGGACTGTGGTTTGCGGCACGTGGGTTGGGAAGATGAGACTGTTGAGAGTTTTACAGAAGAGACGGATTGTAATGGGATTGTGTGGGAGTCTTTCGATTTCGCGAGTCAGAAGGCAGAGATTGAAGAGTTTTGGCCGGGGGCTTTTAAGTAACAAGGTCCCTGAGGCTCTCGAAGGGCCGGAGCTTGCATGTAGTTTTAGCTCTTTAGTTTCTCTGTAACGCTGTCAATTTTATCCTGCATACTTTGTTTTTTGTCTGTACGTGTACCTACTTTCAGTGTGGTGGTGATACGAGGCGCGCCCATGTCGTGTACCGTTTGGTGGCAGGCTTTTACGCAAGCGAACACATCGTCCCACTCGCCTTCTATAACTGTGCCGTAGGGATGGAGTTGGTGAGAGAGGTGCATAGATTGGATGATTTTTTCGCAAGCTGCGACATATTTCGAGACAGAAACACCTACACCTAAAGGTACAATACAGAAATCTATCATGACGTTCATGAGTTGTAGTGTAGAGAATTTTGGGGAGGTAGTCTAGCCGATAGGATTAAGATCTTTATTTACTTGGGTAACATCTAGACGGCACTTTCTAATTAAGCTTAAATAAACCTATGGCTTTATCTAAAAGAGAAATCAGTTTCTATATCTACGTCACAAGCTTTTCCATCTACGTACTCACCTTTTTGTTATTCTTATATTTCCCTGTTAGGTATTGGGTTTTAGGTACCCTGAGTATGGATGCTATTATTGGCTCGTCTTTGTTAATTCCTTTTGCGCATGGTATCAGCGTTGTGTGTTTTGTTTTGGCCAACAAGATTTTTGCGTATTTTCCAGTCGGGAAAACGATTGGGATTATGACTGTAGCGTATCCAGCGGTTTTGCTAGGCGTATCTTTTTTTCTGTAATAATAATGACGATAAACGCCAAGGAGTGTCCTAATGAGTAATATCCCTAACTGCGAAAAATGTAAATCTGAGTTTGTTTATGAAGACCGGAGCCTGTACGTGTGTCCAGAATGTGCGCATGAATGGGCGATAGCCGATGAAAAAAGTGACGGGGACGTGGCTGTGTCGATTAAAGATTCGAACGGGACTCCTTTAGAAGATGGCGACAGTGTGACGGTTATTAAAGATTTGAAAATTAAGGGAAGTTCCTCCGTTGTGAAAAAAGGGACGACTGTCAAAAATATTCGCCTAGTAGAGGGTGATCATGATATCGATTGTAAGATTAAAGGGATTGGGGCTATGGGCTTGAAGTCGGAGTTTGTGAAGAAATTATAATATTTTCTGTCGGGTATCGTGGTGACGAGTCCGGGTGGAGGGTGTGATTCTTTAGGCCCAGCTTCAGTTACTCCGATGACACAGAAAGAAAGGCACTGATTATTCTTAATATCAGGCAGTGGTTGAATATATTAAAGAGTGGCATTTAAGCCATAGCCCTGTTTTGTAGTCTTTTTTTTTTAGATAAATATATAAATTCACTATAGATATAGTGTTTTTAGTGAATTTTTTTATTATGTATGACATGATAATTGGATATAAGATCAGTCAGGGGGGAATAAAATGGCAAGTTTGGAATGTGCATCATATAGAACACCACCAAGTAGTTCAAGAGGATCTCAGAGAGCCGAAGGTACACAACAGGGGAGTCCATCTACACTCCCTAAATTAAATTTCTCTGACAGTCCATTACGTTTGGGAAAGACTGGTTCTAGATATGATGGAGCCGGGGGAGGGCTAGTGGATGGGGGGACATCGGATGGCTGGGCAGTAAGATTCGGTGATTTTGATACTCCACCGGATAGTCCGAAAAGAGGTGGCGCTGCCGCTGAAGAGGGTGATCAGGAAGGATGGACGAGATATACAGGGGCTCGGACTATTGGAAGAGGTATGTTATCGGTCGATAGTCGAGTAAGAAGCGCTGAAAGCCTAGCATCTCCAAATGCTGTAGTTGCTGTCAATGTGTTTTCACCCAGGGGAAAAAAGTCCATGGTACACACACAACTACTAAAGACAGGTATATTTGTTACGCATGGGGCAGGTGATAAATTGCTCCCTATTTCAGATTTGATGACGGGTGATGTCGGACATCTCTTAGCTCATGCAAGAATAAATCCAAACACTCATATTATAGTCATTAAGGCAGTTCCTGAAGAGGGTTCTAAAGAAGCCTCTCGTGTATATGATGAGCTTGCGGCCTACTTACCATCTGAAAGGCTTAGTTTAAAAAGAATTGGAGGAGAGCCTAGAGAGGTCCATAGATTGTATTCAGAGCTGGGTCGTAAGGATAATTTCTATAATGCTGGGTACTCTACTACAAAAATTTCTGAATATAGGGGGGATAGGGGTGTTTTATGTGAGGCATTAGCTCATGATATGCGTGCGCATGGTGCAGCTATAAAGACGTATTTGGATGCAATTCCAGGAGAACCGTTTGGAGACAAGGCTAAACCAAAGGTATTTTTGTGGTCAAGGAAAGCTATAGGGATTCATTTAGAAAGTAATTCTTCAGGAGATTTGATTAGAACGATGTTGAGATCTGTAAAAAAAAGTGATCAAACATGGGGTATTTACTCCTATACTTATGGGGGATAAAAATAATACTGTTTTCGATAGGTCCAAACTTTCAACAATCTTGAAAGGTGATGTAGTGGATATGAGAGAGTATTGTAAAACTGATACGTTTAAGCGTCTTCAAGCAGAGACCGGTCTTAATGGTCGAAAATTGCAGACTCTGATCTATCACTCTTTAGATGTGAGAGATTTTAAAAGTATCCATGCTGGAAACCGGTCTGGAACTTTAGATAGCATAGGTTTTTTTAGCGATAAAAGTAAGTGTCTAGTGCCCCATTAATGCA
>CALLLO010000122.1 GCA_938082985.1 uncultured Candidatus Marinamargulisbacteria bacterium
GATAATGAAATATCGATTTGTCGTTTAGATTCTTTTAAAAATCGTATAGCAGGGACACTGTCCATAGCCATATCCAATGAGGCCTTTCTAAAGTCGGGAGAGTGTAGAGTCTGGTCTTCAAGTTCTTCGATGATAGAGTCAATACTGTTTGTACTGCGATGTAGGAGCTCTATGTATGCTTTTCGGGCGTCTTCAATATTCATGAGGCTTAGTGTAGTCCAAAAGTGGTGAAATGAGGAGGCCAAGCTCTGGGGAAGCTTGACCAACATGTTCATATCTTATATCGCACAATGAGGAAATAAATATGTATGGAAAATACTGAATATGTTTTAAATACAGAGTTTATCTAAGGTTTCTTTGTTAATGCCGTTATGTAAATCACTAAATCCTTGGTCTTCTAAATATTTGACCGCGTGACCACTTCTGTTTCCTGAACGGCAGTATAAAATAATAGGGGTTTTTAAGTTTTCTATTTGTTCCATTTCAGAAGCCAAGTCATCAAGGCAAATATGGATAGAACCAGCAAACATGCCTTCATCAACTTCTTCTTGTGTACGAACATCGATAATGCTCGCAGCTTGGATAAGCTCTTTTGTTAATATACTCATGGGCACGATTGTAGCACTGGATAGCCATTGAGCCTAGTCTTCTGTATACTCATTTTATGACTTTTTTGAAAGGTTTTTTTATTTTTTCGCTTTTGTATATGGCGTCTGTTTCAGCCTCAGTTCTAGATTGGGAGATGTTAGAGACGGAGCATTATCGGGTTTATTTTCATCCTACTCACGAAGTTCAGGCCTTAGAGACGGCTAATGAGTTGGAAATAAACAGACCTCTTGTAGAGAAGATAGTGGGTAACGTTCCTCCAAAGATGCCGATTGTCATAGAAGACTACGGACACTATACCAACGGCTTTGCGAGTTATTTTCCGTTAAGAATAAATCTTATGCTTAATCAAGCGAGTACAAGTGTTTTTGGTCAAAGACAAAATTTCTTACGAGCTTTAACCACTCATGAGCTCACTCACGCCGCTCACTTCACAGAAATATCGGGACGTGCGGCATTCCTAAAGCGTTTTTTTGGGAACCTTTTGTATCCCAACCTTTATTCCGCAGGCTGGATGTTTGAGGGCTTAGCTGTCTACGTGGAGTCTCAAAACTCTCCCTTTGAGGGCCGCTTAAACGACGCGGATATGAATGCCTATTTTAGACAAACGGGCAAAGAGAATAAATTAAAAACCTTAGGAGCCATGACCTTACCTTTTAGCGATTATTTAGGCGGTAGTACTAGTTATTATTATGGAGCACGGTTCACAGAGTACTTGGCACAGACATATGGTGAGGATAAATTAAGTGCCTATGTGTATGAACAAGGGAAAAGAAGCACCGCTTTCGTCGGGCTCCTGTTTCCAAATTTAAGTTTAGATGAAACGGCTAAAAAGGTATACGGGAAATCATTTATTCAGCTACGAGAGGATTGGGTTTTAAAAGAAAAAAAAGAAGCTCAAAGTTGGAGTTTGGAAGGGACGCTTATAGGGAAATCCGCTTGGTACAAACCCTTTTTGACCCAGCAATACGGGGCTCTCCTTTTAACAGAAACCCAGAGGTATAGGCCTTACCCTTTTTATGTTAATGACAGTCATGTTGTTAAACAACTATCTGAAGATGGAGAGGCGGCTAGACTTTTATATAGAAGTTCTCGAGCTCTCGCACATCCTCCATTATTAAAAAACGATAGGCTGTATATGACACATACCCAACTCCAAGCGGGTTTCGAAAATATATCCATGCAAGGCTATGGAATCACCCATGAGATATGGCGTAAAAATATAAAAACAAAGAAAAAAGAAAAGATCCTGACGCATCCATTATCCGCTTTTACCCTTAGCCCTGATAATACGATTATTTTTACAAACCATACACCCGGGAGCTTTGTATCAACGCTATATAAAGTGGAAGATGAAGACGTCGTTGAACTAGGACAGATAGATCTTATTGTCGCTGAAATTTATGAGAACCAGGGCGACTACATTATATTAGGAAAGACACAGGGCGGGTCATGGAATATCTATAAGGTAGAGACTAAGAGCTTAGAGCTGTCCCCATTGTTTGAAACAGCAGCGGCGTTGTCATCCCTACATGTATCGGATGCTTACGTACACTTCACGGCTACAAATAAAAAAACGAAGCATTTTTATAGATTAAACAGAGAGAATAATACGGTAGATAAGCTGAGCCAGGGGAGCTATCTAAATGCGGGGATTGAGACAGAAACGGCCGTATTAGGCCTCGTTATTAAGGCAGACGGTGAGGCACTTATGCGCCAAGATAGGGGCGGAGCTACAGTTAAAACGCTCCCTAAAAATGAGGTATACAAGTTTAAACACAATAAGGAAATAAGCAAGAGTGACACAGCTATGCGTAGAAACCTTAAAGGTATTCTCAAGCCAGCTCTTTATCCCTTGCCTTTATTTGGTGAAGATGAGTTAGGAACCTTAAGCTACACCTTTATATATACCCCAAGTACAGGTCCCATCACAAACATAAGCACCACTTTTTGGCGTCCGTGGAGCCTCGGGATTGTCTCTCAGTATGGGAGCTCCTACGTATCAGCTTCACGGCCTTTGTATAAATCATTGAGCATGGGTCTAAGCCGTGTAGATCTAGGCATTTTATCAGATTTAAAAGAGTCCAATTATTTTTCATGGAGCGCCTCTTATGCCTTTCGAAACCACACAGGATCTTTGCAAGGCCTTAACCTCTTACGCCATGGAGAATCAAGCGTGAGTTGGAAAGATAGGCATAGTTATAAAGACTTAGCGTATACCTGGACGCTACACTCTACTCAGGGTTTATCTGCAATCAATTACATAAGAGGCTTTGTTTATGAAAGCATTAGTAATGCGTCTGGCACGAACGTAAGTTTAGATCTCACCGCACGCGTCATATCTTTTCCTGATATGAATACATGGAGCCCATCAGTGGCAATCGGTTCTATATATGCGGGAGCCTTTCTAGACAGTTCAAGCTATTCGAATCAGCAGGCGTACGGGGCTTACATAGCCTATGAAGCGAAGCTATCCTTGCTAGGACTGGGGCTAACCTCGTCCATAGGAGAATCTTTTTCGGAGGGATATAGTGCTATATTTATAGCCCTTGAAGGTGCTGCACGTTTTTAGCTGCGTATTCCGAAACCTCGATTAAGTAAGGTTAAACAAATAGCCCATAAGACAACAACTGTCACAAACATATACAAAGACGCGGTGATAATAGAAATGTCGCTTATCCCTAAAACGCTAAATCTAAAGATGTTAACGATATATAAAATAGGGTTAAATAAAGAGATCGTGCGCCAAAAATCGGGTAAAAGATTAACAGAATAAAAGACCCCCCCCAAGTATGTGAGAGGCGTTAATATAAAGGTGGGGATAATAGAAATATCGTCAAATTTATTCGCATATAGACCATTTAGAAAACCACCTAATGAAAAAAGGAGGGAGGTCATGAACATCGTAATGATAATTAAGCTAAAATTATGAACATGAATGTCTGTAAAGAAGAGAGATACGGCCATAACCAAGATCCCGACTAGACAGCCTCTAATAATGCCACCACTAAGATGTCCCAGTAAGATGGTGTGATTTTTCATAGGGGATACAAGTAGTTCATCTATGTTTCGTTGAAACTTAGCGCTAAAAAAAGTGGCAGAAACATTAGAATATGAAGTTGTAATAACCGCCATCATGATTAATCCAGGAATAATAAAATCAATATATTTAAAGCCTTCAAGTTGACCCATTTTTGCGCCCATAAAATTCCCAAAAATAACAAAGTAAAGAGTCGTTGTCATGACAGATGGTAGTAATGTTTGTGGCCAGATACGAAAGACACGTACCACTTCTTTTCTCATTAAGGTTAAAAATCCAATCCACTGTACTTTCATTTACGACTCCACCATTCTGACAAAAAGCTCTTCTAATCTACTCGACTTATTCTGAATCCGTTTCACAATAATATTTTGTTTTTCCAAATCTGAAATTAATTTAGTAATAGATAAGGCATCGTTGACGACTACTTCAATGTCACCGTCATTGTTCTTTATTAACGATGCGTTATCGATCTGCGGAAGGCCTATGCAGTCGGCTTCTGTTGTTAGTATAAAGGTTTCGCATTTCATTTTTTTAAGTAGGTCTACTTTGTTCATATTTTCAATAATGATACCTTTGTCGATAATCGCAATAGTCTCACACAGTTGTTCTGCTTCTTCTAAATAATGAGTGGTTAAAATAATAGTAAGTCCATTTTTATTTTGCTTTTCTAAAAAGGTCCACATGGAACGTCTAAGGGAAATGTCTACACCGGCAGTAGGCTCATCAAGAATAAGAATTTTAGGTTGGTGGACCAAGGCTCTCGCAATCATCAACCGTCTTTTCATTCCACCTGACAATTTTCCAGAAGGTGTATATCGTTTATCCCACAAACCGAGTTCTTTTAATAAATGCTCTGCTCTTTGTTTGGCTACTGGGTAAGGGACTCCGTAATACCCGGCTTGGTTGGTGATAATTTGTAAACAAGGTTCGAAGATATTAAAATTAAATTCCTGAGGAACAATACCTAAATTCTTTTTAGCCTCAGACCAATCTTTATCTATATCATGACCATAGATTTCAACAGAACCTGCTGTTTTATTTATCAAGGAACATAGAATCCCAATAATAGTCGATTTACCTGCGCCATTAGGTCCAAGAAGACCAAAAAATGCACCCTTTGGAACATCAAGGCTAATATTTTTAAGTGCTTGAAATCCACCAGCATAGATCTTTTTCAAATGTTTAATAGTAATTGCTGAATTTTTCATAAGAGCCAGTGTATGTAATCAGGTGTTTTTTATCAATAGACGGTGATTCCCGTTAAACCTTTGAAAATTTAAAAATGTTCTGCCACACTATGGGGCATGATAGACTTGCTTAAACTTTCTTTTTACCTCGGTCTCGCTGCCTTCGGTGGTCCTGCTGCTCATATTGCGATGATGCATAAAGAATGTGTTGAAAAACGAAACTGGTTATCGGACGATGATTTCCTGAATTATCTTAGCTTATCGCAACTCATACCGGGGCCTAACTCTACAGAAATGCTTATGCATATCGGGGCTCATAAGAAACGTTGGACTGGCTTAGTTTTATCAGGCTTAGCCTTTATTATTCCTGCCGCCGCACTGACTATTGCTCTAACCGCCGTGTATAAAACATATGGACATGTGCCTCAATGGGCGGGGTTTAAAACAGGTATTCAAATTGGCGTTGTGGGTCTTATCGCATTGGCCGTCCACAAGCTGGGTAAAAAGGCCGTTGTTAATGTCGGGCATTTCGTTGTGACGATAGTAGCTGGATTACTAACGATAGTAGGCGTTCCTGCTCCTATCGTCATTATTAATATGGGTGTGTTGTATCTTATTTTTGATGGATTAAGAGGTCGAAAGATCAAGTCAGATCCCTTATGGTTATTATGTGGCTCCTTATTAAAAATAGGGAGTATACTAGTTGGGAGTGGCTACGTTTTGATTTCCTATTTAGATCATGAATTAGTATCAAATTTAAAATTATTAACACATTCAGAACTTTTAGATCTCGTAGCCATAGGGCAGCTCACCCCAGGCCCGATTTTAACGACTGCAACGGCTATCGGTTATTATCTACATGGTCTTCCAGGTGGAATTCTTGCAACAGTCTCCATTTTTCTTCCGTCTTTCTTTTTTGTCTTATCCGCATTCAAGGCAGGGGAGAAACTTAAGGGGAACAAGAAAGTTACAGCTTTTATGAGTGGGACAGGCGCGGCTGCCGTTGGCTTAATGGTTGCGACTGTATTTAACATTACCCAATCTACTTTAGGCACGCCTATTCAGATGTTTGGGCTCGTTCTCAGTATCGCAATTTTTAATTATACAAAAATCCCTACCATGCTTGTCTTGATTGGGTTTGGAGTGGCGGGTCTTCTTTTGTGAAATTTTTCCTGTATATCACCCGATAATTAAACGTGTTAGAATACACGTCTTATATTTAAGGAGCATACTGTCATGGAACAAAAAAACATCAGAAACGTCGCAATTATTGCCCACGTTGACCACGGAAAGACTACACTTGTAGATGAGTTATTTAAACAATCAGGAATGTGGAGAGAGAACCAAGTCGTTGAAGAAAGACTTATGGATTCTATGGACCTTGAAAGAGAACGTGGTATTACCATTAAATCTAAAAAC